>JASHQD010000701.1 GCA_030037755.1 Terriglobia bacterium | reverse complement strand
CGGGACCGCGATCTGCTGCGCTCCGTCGAGAATCGCGTGTTCAATCTCCTTGCCCAGGGCAACGTTGCGATTGATGTTCTCGATTTCCACGGTGGCGTCATCGACGAGAATGCCCACCGCCAGCGCCAGTCCTCCCAGCGTCATGATGTTGATGGTCTGGCCCAGCGCGCTCAGCACGATGATCGAGGTGAGAATCGCAAGCGGGATCGACACTGCGATGATCAGGGTGCTGCGCCAGCTTCCCAGGAACACGAGGATCATGATCGCCGTCAGGCACGCCGCGATCAGCGCTTCCCGAAGCACGCCACTGATCGACGCGCGCACGAAGAGCGACTGATCGGCGAGCGCAGTAAGCTTCAACTGCTCGGGCAGGCTCGATTCGACCAGGGGCAGGATGGATTTGATTCCCGCCACCACGTTCAGGGTCGAAGCGCTGCCGGCTTTCTGGACGGTGATCAAAGCCGACCGCTGCCCGTTGACGCGAACGATGTTCGTCTGCGGCGGAAACCCGTCGCGCACCCATCCCACATCGTGGACGTAAATGGTCGTCGAGCCGACTGTCTTTATCGGGATTCGATTTAAGGCGGCAATCGTCGAGGGAGCGCCATTGAGATTGATGTTGTATTCTCTGGAGCCCATCTTGGCCGTTCCCGAGGGCAGGATGAGATTCTGTGCGCTGATGGCATCCACGACATCGACCGGCGATAATCCCTTCGACTGCAGGGCCGCCGGATCCAGATCGACTTGGACCTGCCGCACCTTGCCTCCATAGGGGTAAGGGACGGCTGCTCCGGGCACCGTAATCAGGCGCGGTCGAATGAAGTTGAGCGCATAGTCGTTGAACTGCTGCTCCGAAATTCCGCTTCCTGACATCGCAAGCTGCAGGATCGGCACGCTGGAGGCGCTGTAGGCTATCACAAGCGGAGGTGTTGTTCCCTGCGGCAGCTGGCGCAACTGAGTCTGCGAGCTTGCCGCGATCTGCGCGATGGCCCGGTCGACACTGGCGCCCGGTTGCAGGAAGACCTTGACCACCGCAATCCCGCTGAGCGACTGCGATTCAACGCGTTGGATATTGTCAACGACCGTCGTGAGGCTTCTTTCGGTAATGGACACGATGCGATCGCTCATTTGCTCCGCGGTAAACCCGTTGTAGCTCCAAATAATGCTGACGACAGGGATGTCGATATTCGGGAAGACATCCGTGGGCGTACGCAAGATGGAAATTGTCCCGAGGAGCAGAATCAAGATGGCCAGCACCACGAATGTGTAGGGTCGGCGTAAAGCGAGACGGACAATCGACATAAGACGACTCCTGATTTTGGCCTGCTAAGCACGAGGCCTCCATCTGACGCCGACAGTAAGGGCACGTTCCATGCCGATATCGCCCGAGGGCGTAAAATATAACAAGCATATTATTTACAGCGGGTTATGGTGATTGGCCGGACTTACTGGATGGAGGTGTCGGAGCTGTCGGAAGTGTCGACACTGACTTCATCGCGTTCCGACATCACGTTGGGATCGATGCCAAGCTTCTTCATTCGCGTAATGAAGGTCGTCCGCTTGAGTCCGAGCCGGCTGGCGGCGCCCGTCGGCCCGCCGACACGACCGTCGGCGTCTTTGAGGGCCTGGATGATCTGATCGCGATCAACTTCCATGAGGATGCTACGAACCGGCCTGCGCCTCATGGATTCGTTGGTTGTGGGCACCCTGTCAGGGCGTACCGTCATTCGACTTTGCAGTTCGGCAACCGGGACTTTTAGCACAGTGCCCGGTGACAGGATGACAGCGCGCTCGATGATATTCTGCAATTCGCGAACGTTGCCGGGCCAACGATACTGGCAAAGGGCCTTCATCGTGTCTGAAGGAATGGTTTCGATCGTTCGATTCATCCGCCGGGAAAACTCGTCAGCAAAATGCCTTACCAGCAGAGGGATATCCTCTGGCCGTTCACGCAGCGGAGGAATTTGTATCGGGAACACATTGAGCCGGAAGAAGAGATCGGAACGGAACCTCTGTTGTTCGACCATGGCCGCGAGATCCCGATTGGTCGCGGCAATCAACCGCACGTCCGTCCGAAGACTTCGCGCGCTGCCCAGGCGCTCGAACTCGCGTTCCTGGAGAACGCGAAGAAGCTTGGGCTGCAACTCGAGCGGAATCTCGCCGACTTCATCCAGAAACAACGTCCCCTGGTTGGCAAGTTCCATCCGGCCGATGCGTTGGGCAACCGCGCCTGTAAATGCCCCTTTTTCGTGGCCAAAAAGTTCGCTCTCGAGCAATCCCGTCGGGATAGCGGCACAGTTCAATTTCACGAAGGTCTTCGCCCGTCGCGGGCTGAGATCGTGGATGGCCCGAGCGATCAGTTCCTTTCCGGTACCGGTCTCGCCATAAATCAGCACCGTGGATTCTGTCGAGGCAACAGTCTCGACATGCTTGAGGACCCGGCGGAGCGCGGGGCTCGTGCCGACAATCTCCTCAAAATTGGCAACGGTGCGAATCTCGTCTTCCAGGTAAAGCTTTTCCTGGGCGAGCTGGTCCTTGAGATCGGCGATCTGGCGATACGCAGACGCGTTTTCCACCGCGATAGCAAGCTGGCCCGCCACCTGGCTCAAGAAATGCACATCCTCTTCGCTGAAAGGCTGTTCTCGACGCCGAGCCAGATTCAAGGTTCCAATCGAGCGATTCCGGCTGACCAAGGGCAACAGGCACACGTACTTCAGGCCTTCACGAATCGTGTCTTGAACGATGGGATAATCGAGCCAACCGGTGAAGGGGCTCTCGAGAGTCAACGGCTTCATGCTACGAAACGCCGCACCCGAGGGTGATCCGTCTATTGGAAAGAGCGATTCTTCCCGGATGAATCCCTTGCCCTCGGGGACGTCAAGCATGTACAGCCGCAGATGCTTGTTATCTTCGTCCGGTAGACAGAGGCTCGCGTAATCGCACTGCATGGCGCGTCTGACGCTGGCCGCAATCGCACGCAACAGGTCGCGGAGCTCCAAGGTTGAGACAACTTGATTGGTGAGATCGAGAAGCAGCTTCAGCCGATCCTTCTCGTTCCGCAACTCTGCTTGCGTCTGCTGCAACTCGCTGTTGGCCCGCGTCAACTCACTCGTCCGCTCCGCAACCCGGACTTCCAGGTTATCCCGCGCTTCCGTGAGCAATCGCTCGGCACGCCGGCGATAGGCGCTCAGCCAGCTTACGAGAAGGCCGCAAACCGCGTAAAACATGACGTAGGATACGGGAGAAAGGCCGGGAATAAGAAAATGGCCGGTCGCCAGCAGGACCATTGCTCCGCCGGCGAGCAAGAGGGCCAGAACTCCCGGTCCCGTGCCCGCAAACCAAAAAGTAACCGCAATCGCGACCAGGGAAAAAGAGATGAACGGATGCGGTAGGTTGTAATGCCGCAGGATGAAGTCCGTCCCCAGCGCTACGGCAACCGAAGCCACAGCCAGTCCATAGCGCAGCACAACAGCCAACGCCGGCCGTGCAGGCAACTTCGACGAATAATCCATGTGTGCCGCGGTCTCGCGCACTCCCGAAGAGAGCTTATAAACCGCCTCCCCCCTAGCACCACGTTAACCCGGTTTGCCGCGCCTTACAATTTCTGGCCGCCGGGTGGACCGTCCCGTTCACTTCATTACCGCGGCAACCACCCCCGGGGTGGTTGTAACGAAATAATCAGGCAGCCCACTAAGTGGCCGGCACGAACAATCATTGATCCGAACTTGGGTGTCGCTGGCGCTTCTGAGCTTTCCGCTGGGGCGGCGCGGGCTTTGCCGCACTCTCCGCTTTGGTGATTGCGGACAGCTTGAACACGGCGGCGGCAGCAGTCATGCGCACTGCTTCGTTTTCGTCCTGCATC
>JASHQD010000700.1 GCA_030037755.1 Terriglobia bacterium | reverse complement strand
GCGCGACGAGCGTCTGCCGAACGGCAAATCGTGTTCTTTGCCCGGCCGGCCGGCCGGGCAAAGAACACGATTTGCCGTTCGGCAGACGCTCGTCGCGCTTTTGCTCGCCCTGATGCCGGCGGGAATGGCGTCCGCTCGCGTGCCGGCGGCCGATGCCGACCCCGCCGCGCTGCTCCGGCAGCTTAACGCCATCACCGTCGCCCCCTCGCAGGTGTATTTTGTACGTGACGTCCGGCTTACCCGCGACCGCGTGACGATCTATCTGAATCGCGGGTTCATCGGGCTGCTCTCCCCCGTGGCGGGCGAAATCACGGGAGCCGTCTTCAGTGGCGACGGGGAGTTGCTGCTGATGCCTCCCAACGCCGCCGAAGGAGAATCGTTGGCTCTCTTCACGGGTTCGGCGGTGCTCGAGGAGAAATTCTCCTCTGCTTACCTGCGCTTCACCGACGGCACTACCCGTGAGCTGCTGAGCAAGGCGCAGCCACCGGACCCGGAATCGGCGGAGCAACCGGCCGAACTCATCCCGGTCTGGAACCAGATTGCTGACGGCCTGAACAGCAGTCATTCCCTGCGCGTTCTCGAGGACATCCTGAGCGATCACCGGCCCGAGTACTTCAGCGCGCAAATCCAGGGATTGAATCACGGTCCGTTCTCCCTTTCCATCGACGAGCGCCGGCCGGAAGCGGTGCTGGTGGTGGCGCTGGCGGCTGATAAATCCGCCGCAGCCGCGGACGTCTGGTGCTCGTTTCGCACCCAGGCGCAAAACCTGCCGGGTACGGGCTGGCAACCGGAGTTTCAGGTAATTTCTTACCGCATCGACACGCAAATCAATCCCGACAAGAGCCTGCAGGGCCGCGCGGAACTCGAAGTCGAGTCGCGCGCGCCCGAGCGATTTCTGGCCTTCGAGCTTTCCCGGCAACTGGAAGTATCCGGCGTGCGCGACGAGAACGGCTCGACGCTCGAGGAGTTCCAGGGCGCCCTGGCCCAGGAGTCGAAGCCGGACGAGCGCAGCGACTGGGTTGCCGTCATTCTCCCCAAGTCGCACCCCCACGGAGAAAGGTTCAAGCTGACGTTCGCCTACCATGGAAACGTAATCGCTGATGTGGGCAATGGCGTGCTTTATGTCGGCGCCCACAGCGACTGGTATCCCAACAACGGTCCCACACCTGAGGCCAGCTACGATCTCACCTTCGAGTATCCCGAAAGCCTGACGCTGGTAGCGACTGGCCAGCGAGTCGATCAGTCCTCCAACGCCGGCGTTCTTCACAGCCACTGGATTTCGGACGGCGTGTTTCCGCTGGCCGGATTCAATCTCGGTCCCTACGACGCGCGCACGCGCGACCTCGGCAAAGTGCAGGTCCAGGTCTACGCCACGCCCGACGCGGAGGCGGCGCTCGAAGCCAGGTACCAGCGCGCCCAAATCGACGCGGCCCGCAGCGAGTCTGAACTGGGCCGGGGTCCCATTCCGGCCTTGTCCCTCGAAAGGTTGTCGCCCTCGATCCTCATCGACAAAGTTGCAGACAGCACCGCCGATACGATCCGCTACTACCAGTCCCTTTTCGGGCCGTTCCCTTACCCCAGACTGGCCCTCGCCCAGGTCCCGGGGAATTTCGGACAAGGCTGGCCGGAGTTGATCTACCTTCCGACGTTCGTGTTCCTGCCGCCGTTCGTGCGTCTTCAAATGAGCGCGAAGGACCGGTACGCGGATCTCGAAGACCGCGTTACCACCGCGCACGAAATCGCGCACCAGTGGTGGGGTAACGAAGTCGGGTGGAGGACTTATCACGACCAGTGGCTCTCGGAGGGATTCGCGAGCTATGCGGCGGCGCTCACCCTCACGCAGCAGAAGGATGGCGACCACCTGCTGCGCCAGCTTCTGCGGGATTATCGCCGCGATCTGCTGACGAAAAACAAGCAGGGAGACACCATCGAATCCGAGGGCCCGATCTGGCTGGGCGGCCGCCTCAGCAATTCCATCGACCCCGACGGCTACGACACCATCGTCTACAAGAAAGCGTGCTGGGTCCTGCACATGCTCCGCCTGGTGCTCACCGATCCGCAGACCGGCTCCGATGCCCGGTTCTTCCAGATGCTTCGCGACTTCGCCAGTGAATATCGGGGCAAAAGCCCCTCGACCGAGGACTTCATCCGCCACGCCGAAAAGTACATGACGCGCGAGGCCGACCTCGAGCACGATCATCACCTGGACTGGTTTTTCAACGAATGGGTTTATTCCACGGGCGTTCCCGAGTACACGCTCGAAACGAGCACGCATCGCATGAACGGCGGCGAATACCGCGTGCAAGGTACGATTACCCAAATCGCGGACGGCAAGGAATTTGAAATGCTCGTTCCGGTCAGCGTTTCCTACCACTCCGCGCCTCATGCCAGGGCCACGCGGATTCTGGTGGCGGTTACGGGCGCCGGCGGGCATTTCCACTTCAGCAGCAACATCAAACCTGACCGCATCGCCATCGACGAAGATGCGATCCTCGCAATCGTGCACTGACGCCATTTTCTGTAGCGGCGCTGTCCTCAGCGCCGCCGTAAAACCACAACGTACCCTGTAGCGGCGCTGTCCTCAGCGCCGCCCGATAACGCGCTGCCCTCAAATCCACGCTGTCCGAACGCCGCCGCGACACCACGCATCCTGCGGCGGTGAGGACACCGCCGCTACAGCGCTCCGCCTATCGCTTGCGCGCACCGCCGCCGCGTTCGCCGCTTCGCGCAGGCTCCGCCAGCCGGGATGCCAATCGCGATTTCACTGCCGGCCGCGGCTTCAGCGGGTCCGCGCTCTGCAGGAGCCAGTAAATCGATTCCGCCGCCTCGCGCAAGCCTTCAAGGCAATTCGGACACTGCGCGCTGAGATGCAACTCCAAATCGTCGCCGCCGCCGGGCGGGATCGCGCCCAGCAGGTACAGCTCGTACTCGTCCTCTAGATGTTGACAGCCCATGACCCCACCACGGCGTGGCGCCGATGCCTCAGGAAACGCGAGGTCGCGCGCAATTCCGCTTTCACTTTCGCCAGCGGCTGCTGTAACTGGTCCGCGACCTGATCTTCACCGCGGCCCCCGAACACGACCAGGTCCAGCGCCTCCAGTTGTTCGCGCGGCAATTGACTGAGCACCTTGGCGAGCAGCGGGCGCCGTTGTTCGATGCGCCGGATTGCCTCTGCATCGGGAAGCCAGGCCAGCATGCCGCATAGATCCCGGGACGACTCGCGCCGCCGCGACCCCTGCCGGGCCTGCTTCGCCGATCGATCGAGCGCCGCGCTGCGCGCGCGGAACGTGAGCCACGCCGCTACGCTCACCCCGCTGCCCGCCATCGATCGCGACTCGCGCCACAACTCGGCGAACACATCTTCCAGGACCTGTTCGCTTGCCGCCGCGTCGTCGAGAATGCGCTTGATCACGCCCAGAATGCGCGGCGCCATGCGATCGTAAATCTCGACGAACGTTTCGCGGTCCCCCTGCGCCGCGCCGGCCAGCAGGTTCTCGAGATCCGAGACCGTGGCCGCGGATCCCGCACTCGCCGGTTTGGCTCGTCGTGGCATTGTTAGATGGAACCTTTGTCGCTTTCAGGCCTTGACGCCACCCAGGCAGGCGCGGACCTTCTCGCGCGCTTTACGATTTCCCAACTCTCGGGACAAGGTCTGCGCCTGCCTGGGGCGATGGTTAACATAAAGAGAATCGATTGGACTCGCCAGGTGGCGCCTGCTACAAACGTACTGGCACGATCCGAACGCGGGCTTGCGTCTCATAAGCCAGATTGCCCCCGGCTAGAGGCGCAAGCCCGTGGCTTTCGCCGGCGCTGTAGCGCGCCTGTCCCAGGCGCGGCATTGCCTATTGGCGGGCGAGACGCCCGCGCCACAGCTTACGCCTTGTCGATTCGCTTCCCTTCCGCATTCCATACGGCCATGCATTTCTCAAAATAGGAGTAATTCGCCATGTGGCACGCAATCGCGGTGTTGTTGCCGAAATCGGCGTCCTCCACAGACGGCCGGCGCGTGCGCACCGATTCAAAATAGTTCCACAAGTGCTCGCGGTCCTCGTTGTAGCCCGGCGGCGGACTGAACGAAACGGACTCGACCGCGCGCGCCGTGCCGGGCTGCATCTCGTGCCGCTTTTCCCAGTTCTCCACATACTGCGCACGCAATGCCGGCGGATAGCTGAAGGTGTAGTAGCACGGCTCGTGCTCCTCGCCGTCCTGGGGCGTCAGGGTCAGCTTGTCCTCCTGGATCTCGATGTAGCCCTTCGTGCCCATGAAGCGCGTGATTTCAGGCATGTCCGTGTTCAAAGTCACGCGGACCGTGGAGCGGAATTTCGGATACTCGTAAACCGTGGTCATGGAGTCGGGCTCATTGCGGCCGTCTTCGTTCCAACGGAAGAGTCCGCCCATGGTTGCGGCGCGCTGCGGCGGAGCGTCGACACTCATCACGTAGTGAATGCCCGTGAGCTGGTGGACGTAAAGATCGCCAGGTACGCCCTCGCCGTAATCCCGAAATCCCCGCCAGCGCGCGAAACGGATGGGATCGAAGGGGTGCCTGGGCGCCGTGCCCTGCCAGGTCTCCCAGTCGAGATTCTGCGGTGAAAGATCGGGCGGCGGCGGGTACACCCACGCGCCGCAGGGATCGTTGCGGCCGAGTGAGCCTTCCACGAGCACCACGTCGCCGATCGCGCCCTGATCCACCAATTCCTTCGCCTTCGCAT
>JASHQD010000699.1 GCA_030037755.1 Terriglobia bacterium | reverse complement strand
TCACCAAGCTTATCAAGGAAATCAGCATCGCCGCGCGCAACGGCGGCGATCCGGATTCGAATCCGCGTTTGCGCACCGCCATTGCCGCGGCCAAGGCCGAGAACATGCCCGCCGACAACATCAAGCGAGCAATTCAGAAAGGCACGGGCGAATTGCCGGGCGCGACTTACGAAGAGGCCACGTATGAAGGCTATGGTCCCGGTGGCGTGGCGCTGATCATCGAGATCACCACCGACAACAAGAACCGGACGATTTCCGAGATCCGGCATGTTCTCAGCAAGCACGGCGGCAATCTCGGGTCCAACGGCTGCGTGGCCTGGATGTTCAACAAGCGGGGCTACCTGGTGGTGGAAAAGGACAAGGCCGACGAGGGCCGGCTGCTGGAACTCGTCACCGAAGCCGGCGCCGAGGATATGCAGGAGGACGGCAGCAACTGGGAAGTCTTCAGTCCTCCGGCCGAGTTCACCCAGGTCGTGGAGAAACTGAAATCCGCAGGTATTACGCCGGCGGCCGCTGAAGTTTCCATGATTCCGCAGAATTACGTGAAGCTGAGCGGCAAGGAAGCCGGACAGATGCTGCGTCTGATGGAAGAGCTTGAGGACCATGACGACGTGCAGCATGTCTACGCCAACTTCGATATCGAAGAGGCGGAGATGCACGCGCTCGCGGAAGCCAAGTAAATGCCGAATCGAATTGTCTCCGAGCGGGCCGGCCGCACGGGGGATACGGCGACCCTCTCGGACACTTCAATAGAATTTCGGGCGTCGGCGTCGCGATCGAGCCGCTGCCGCGTGCTGACTTGGGCAGTCCTTGCCCTGTTCTGTGCGACGCCGTCCCTCCTGGGAGCAGATTCGCAATCAGAACTCGCCATGGGCACGGCGGCCCGGCAGTCCTCGCCCGATCCTTCTGTTCCTGCCCAGATCACTTACACACGCACCTTACAGGGCAGCGTTCCGGAGTATCTGGCGGTGGTCGTGAACTCCGACGGTTCGGGCACGTACGTGGGACGCTCGCTCAAGGAAACCGCGCAACCGCGCCCGCTCAGGCTCTCCGAGGCCACCACCGGACAGATTTTTGCGCTCGCCGGGGCACTCGAAGATTTCCGCATCCCGCTGGAGAGTCATAAGAGGGTGGCCGATCTCGGGCTCAAGACGTTCACGTATGAACACGGTGCCGAGCGGCATCAGGTGGAGTTCAACTACACCACCCGGCAGACAGCGCGCGACCTGACAGACCTGTTCGAGCGCATCGCCGGCGTGGAGGAGCATCTGGATACGCTGCAGTACGCGCTCAAGTATGATCCTTTGAGCCTGCCCCAGGAACTGCTCCACATTCAGATTGATTTGCAACATAACGCGTTGGCGGACCCGGAGCTTATGGTGCCCGAGCTCAAAGAAATAGCGAACAATCCGCGCTTGCTCCATGTCGCGCAGGTTCGGGCTGAAGATATTCTCAGGACGGTCGACCACGGACGGCAATAGCAAGGGCGATAAACACATGGCTTGCAGCCGGGTCGTTCCCCGTAGCCACGGGCTGTTATTTTGCGTCTAAGCAAGTAGAATGAGGCTGGTACTGCGGTGGCCCCGGAACCAACCTCCGGAGGTGGGACATGAACGCCACGCCACGCCGGATCACTCTGGCTCTCATCGTTTGCGCAGTTGTAATGGCGGCAGCCGGCGCGCTCTTCGCGCAGGACGAGTATTCGCACGCGCGTATCGTCCGGCTGAGCTTCGTGGAAGGCAACGTAACGCTGCTGCGGCCCGCTTCGGCGGACTGGGCGACGGCGGCGGTTAATACTCCGATCCAGCAGGGATTTCAACTCTCAACTGACAAGAGCAGCTTCGCCGAAGTGGAGTTCGAGAACGGTTCCACCGCGCGGGTGGGCGAACTTTCGCTCGTGAAGTTCGATGAGCTCGCCCTGACCGAATCGGGCGACGAAATGAATCGCCTCACGCTCGATCACGGATATGGCACGTTCCACGTCAGCCCCCAGCAGCTTGACAGTTTCGAGGTGCGCTCCGGCGACAGCACTTTTACCCCGCAAGGCAAGACGGAATTCCGGGTGGATCTCGACCAGGGCCGGATCCGCCTGGAGGTATTCAAGGGCTCGGTCGAGGCCGCGAGCGCGGACGGCAGCACGACGGTGGCCAAGGACGGCATCCTTGAGATCGCACCCGGCACAGAACGGGCCTTCAATCTGAGTTCCGGCATCCAGCGCGACGATTGGGACAACTGGGTTGCCGATCGCGATCAGCAACAGGTCGCCTCCGCCGCGCTCCCACCCGGAGGGTTGCCACCCGGCGCGCCTACGTACGGCTGGAGCGATCTGGATCAGTACGGAACGTGGTCCTACTTCAACGGCTACGGCTACGGCTGGGTTCCCGATGCCATGGGCGACTGGTCGCCTTTCGGACTGGGGCAGTGGGCCTGGTATCCGGGGTGGGGCTATACATGGATCGGCTATGAGCCCTGGGGCTGGCTGCCTTATCACTTCGGCGGGTGGCTCTACGACGCAATGTTTGGCTGGGCTTGGTTCCCCGGCGAGGATTGGGCGTTCAGTCCGGGCATCGTTGACTGGTATTCAGGACCAGGATGGATCGGCTGGACCCCGCAGCCACCAGGAAGGCGTCCCCCAACGGGTCCGGGATTGGGCGGCGGGCAGTTGCCGAAACCGCCGAAGGGTTGCCCAAATGGCTGCATCAACGCGGTGAACGTGGCCACGTTCCAGAAGGCTGGTGCCATCCAGCCGCGGCAGCTGATGAATGTGAATCCGAGCCAAGGCGTGCCGGTGCGGCAGCCGGACGTTAAGCCCAGCTTGATGGCCGAGATGGCCGGTACTCCCGCGAAGATGTCCTCGGCGCTCCGCAGTGTGATTGACGGCAACTCGAGCGGCGCGGTTTCGGAGTCCAGTCACGAGGCCCGGATCGCCATTGCTCCCGAGAGCGGGCACTGGGGAGGGCAGCACGCGCCCACCACGACTTTCGCGGCTCCTCCTTCCTCGGTACGCGGCGCCACGTCCGCGAATTGGGGCGTCGCGGCCGGTCCGCGAGGCAGCTTCACCAGCACGAGCCGGGGCAGCGGCGGCGGATTCTCGGCCGGAGCCTCCCACGGGGGCGATGGGTTCTCCGCGGGCGGATCTCATGGCGGCGGCAGTATCGGCGGTGGTGGCGGTAGTTCCCACGGTGGGGGCGGCGGTGGAGGTGGTGGCGGTGGAGGCGGCCATCACTAGTCGCCCGGACCGGGCCGGCATAGCCGGGCTGTCGAATGCCGGGTGGCGCCGGTTTCAGTGAGTTTGCATGTCTAGCCTAGTCCATCGAGCCCGGCCTTCTCAAGGGACGATCACCATTCCCGCGTAGCCGACCACCTGGTCGCGCGGCCCCCCCGCGTCCGCTGACGTCGCGTACTTCACAAGCTCGGCTCGCTTCGCTCCTAAGTCGCGCGCGGCCGTCAGCATGGCCACGGCAGGCGCAAAACCGCACATCGAAATCCGCTCCCGGAAGATCGTCTCGTAAAGTCCCCGAGCGTCAAGCTCCAAAATGCGGTCGATCGCCTTGCGGTCCTTCACGCGGGTGATGCTGTCCGGCTCGTAGTGGTTCATGTCGCTGGAGGCCACGAGGAACGCAGGTTGCGGCGAATCCCGGATCGCCGCCGCCAGGGCATGGCCGAGAGCCTCGAGCGCCGCGAAATCATCGGTGCTCAGGGCAATCGGCAGCAGGGTAAATTCGCCGACCGAGCGCTGCAGGAAGGGGATCTGCACTTCCAGAGAATGCTCGTTCGCGTGCGCTGCGGCGTCCTCGGCAAGCTCAGGACAGCGCTCGCCCACCACCTTTGCCAGCGCGGAATCGAGCGGGACTTCGCCGAGCGGCGTCAGCCATGACCCCTTGGACATCATCGCCAGCGGTTCGCCATAACCGCGGTGGTTGGGGCCGATGACGACGTAATCCGGATGCGATGGAAGCGTGGCATAAACCGCGCCGGCAACATGTCCCGAATACATGTAGCCGGCGTGCGGCACCAGGCAGGCGATTGCGTCAGGGTAGCGAGGTTCGGGCCTGGCGGGACGAGTCAGGTACGAATCGAGGTCGCGCTCCAGCATCCGTTTGTCGGCTGGATAGAAGTGCCCCGCAACCGCGGGCTGGCGGAGGCTCCTCATGATCGCCTCTGATGGAATGCTAGGAGCGCGCGGTCGTGGTGTCAAGTGGCTTGAAACGCTGTGGCGGCGGTGTCAGTCACGGCCGTGCGATGAGAGGTTGATAGCGGGCGACCTCAGCACCGGCATGCGCACCGTGACCCTGAATTCCGACGCGGCGGTGAGAACGCCGCCGCTACACCGCTTCATCGTCAGTCTTGATCTGGAGCGCTCGCAGGAACTTCTGGTCGTCGCCGGTGAACTCGAAACGGGCGCGTTTGCCGATCTTTTGGCGGTGAACCACATCCGTCTCGCCGCGCTTGTTGTAGCCGATCGTGACCTCGAGAACCAGCACCAGGTCATAGCCCGCGGCCTTGATCTTGCCCATGACTTCGGCGATGCGGTCTGACTCCGAAAGCGACTCGTCGATTGCTTCACCGAGTTCTTCCATCAAGCGTTTGAAATCGCGGTCCAAGAGTCACCCTTCTTGCGGCGAGATTCAGTTCAACCCGATTCTAGGTGCCGGGCACGCTCTTGTCAAGTTGGTAGGGTTCCCGAAGCAGGGTTCCGGTTTATAGGAATCTCAAAAGAGATTTATAGCCCGAAATGGCGCGTTCTAGGCTACCGAGACAGGTCTTTCCAGGGTCATGGGAAGACGACTGACTGGGGTGGACAGCCGGCTCCAAGTGGCGGGCTGACTTCCACCTGCCTTTTCGATATTCTTGGCCTCTCACAGGAGGCCTCGATGAAATTTAGATCCTTGACTGTCGCTTTCGCCCTTGCCACCTTCTGGGGGGCGACGGTACCAGTCCTCGTGTCGCAGACTCCGGCGAGCGCGGCGGCCGGACAGCGCCATGCCGGCGAAGAATCGGCCGGACGCCTGGAAGCTCACGAGGCGCGCGCCGCCCGCTACCTGGAATCGATCCGCGAGTCTCCGCCGCTGCTCCTCGATTTTCTGGGACATCTGCCGAAAGGGGCCGATCTGCACAATCACTTGAGCGGCGCCGTCTACGCCGAGAGTTATGTCGAGTATGCCGCCGACGACGGGCTCTGCATCGATCTCGAAGCCGTGTCGCTGATCGCTCCGCCCTGTGACGCTTCCCGGCAGCGTCCCGAGGCGGCGCAGGCTTTGAACGATGAGAACCTCCGAAACCGGCTGATCGACGCGTGGTCGATGCGAAACTTCCACCCGACGCCCGAAGACCGTTCGGGACACGACCACTTCTTCGCTACCTTCGGCAAATTTGGCGCCGCCACCGACCGTCACACCGGCGACATGCTCGCTGAAGTCATGCGCCGCGCCGCGGCCCAGCACGAGACCTACATCGAGCTGATGCTGACACCGGACGGCGGCGAAGCGCGGAAACTGGCCGCTGGCCTCGCCTGGAACAACGACTTCGGCGTCATGCGATCCAGCCTGCTCTCGAGCGGCATGGCGAAGGTAGTGGCGGACGGGCGCCGCAACCTGGACGAGGCCGAAGGGCAGATGCGCCAGGTGCTCGGCTGCGGCGGCGCGCATCCTGATCCCGGCTGTGCCGTAACGGTGCGCTACGTCTACCAGGTGCTCCGGGCGTTTCCCAAAACGTCCGTCTTTGCGCAAATAGTAGCCGGTTTCGAGACCGCCGGCGCCGACCCGCGAGTCGTCGCCCTCAACCTCGTTCAGCCCGAGGACAACCTGGTCGCGCTGCGCGATTTCGACTTGCACATGCGGATGTTGGACTATCTGCACGGAGTCTATCCGAAGGTCCACATCACACTGCACGCCGGCGAACTCGCGCCCGGCCTGGTCCGGCCGCAGGACCTCAGCTTCCACATCCGCGAGTCCGTCGAACTGGGCCACGCGGAGCGCATCGGCCATGGCGTGGATGTGATGCACGAGCGTGACGCGCGCGAACTGCTGAGCGAGATGGCGCGCAAGCACGTAATGGTGGAGATCTGTTTGACGAGCAATGACGTGATCCTCGGGGTGCGTGGCGCCGATCATCCACTGCCAGCTTACCTGCGCGCGGGCGTGCCAGTGGCCTTGGCGACCGACGACGAAGGCGTGTCACGGTCCGAAATAACCTGGGAGTTCCAGCGCGCCGTCGAAACGTATCACCTGGACTACACCACGCTCAAGCGCATGGTCCGCGATAGCCTGGAGCATAGTTTCCTACCCGGCGCGAGCCTGTGGCGCGCTCCGGAGCGCTTCACCATGGCGACACCTTGCGCCGGCGAGAGTCTCAATGCGGAGCCCGCTTCCGCGGCCTGTCGCAGCCTTTTGGACAACAGCCAGAAAGCCCGCATCGAGTGGAGGGAGGAAGTGGACCTTCGTCATTTCGAGGTGGGATTTTAATCCTTTTAACTCTGCATAACGGTGGAACCATGCCTCAGCGCAGAGCATCCAACCGGCATGTGACCCTTGACACGCCGAGGGGGCTCCGGCGAATGGCGGTCACGACTCCCAAGGACCGGCAGGGGGTGCGTCAGAGAGGAGCGCACACGTGAGCACAGAGCTGCGACAACCTGAAAGCAGTCCAAGACCTTTTCGACTCGACGTTCAACTCCAGGATCTGCTTCAAAAGCCCGCTGAACCCCGGGTGGCCACGAGACCGATCATCGCGCCGCGAGGGGAGAAACTCCCCGAGCCGGTTTTCCCGCACCGTCCCGAGCTTCTGACCAACGACGGGCTGCCGGCCGACGAACACGGCTCGCCCACCGATCCGTATAAGCGCCACTGGCCTGCGTCGCTCGTTTATCGCGCGATGAAGGGGTGGCTGTTCCCTTACATCAAGTCGCGCGTGCTGCCCGGCGACTTCCACCCCATCATCGCTTATCTCTTTACCGAGTGGAAATGCAATCTCGACTGCCACTACTGCTGGGCATTCGACAATCGCGTGAAGGGCATGAGCGAGGAGACGGCCAAGCGCTCCATCGACTGGCTGCACTCCACCACCTGCCGGGTACTGGCCCTGATGGGCGGCGAGCCGCTGCTGCGTCCGCAATTCGCGCATAAGGTGGTCGACTATGCGGCGCAGAAGGGATTCTGGGTCTACATCCCCACGAACGCGCGGCTGCTGCGCCCCGAAGTCATCGATCGGCTGGCCGACTCCGGCGCCGCGATCTTCAATCTCGCCGTCGACGTGGTCGACGAAAAGCCGGGGTTGCCTAAAGCGCTTAACGCGGTGCGCAGCTACTTCGAGTACCTCGTGAGGAAGCAGTACCGGTACGGCTACTCGGTATTCTTCAACATCAACATTTGCCGGAATAATCTCGAGGACGTGAAGCAACTGACGGAAATCGCGCATGATCACGGAATCGCCACCGACTACCACATTAACGAATCGCCCATGCTCGAGCAGCCACAATTCAAGCATCTCGACGTGAACAGCACGTTCATCACACGGGACGACTGGCCGCAGGTCGATGCCACCGTTGACTGGATCATCGAGAAGAACAGGTCCGGCTACAAGATGGTCAACTCGATCAAGCGCCTGAACGACATGAAGGACTTCATGCGCGGCAAGCTCGAGCCCTGGAACTGCCGCGCCGGACAGAACAACGTGATCATCCGTGTGGATGGCACTTTGGCTCCGTGCTTCCCCATGTACTCCGCGACCTACGATTGGGGCGTAATCGAGAAGCCCAAATTCAATACGCAGCAGCTTGACGAGATGAAGCAGGACTGCCAGACCCATTGTTTCTCCACGCTCAACCACAACCTCGGCTACTGCTACGATGACAAGCGCGTCATCAAGTGGGTGCTGAAGCAGGCGGGCCGCGCGTTTCAGGGCGTAAGCGGCAGCTTCGAAGACTAACCCTGTCGAAGCCACACTCCAAGCTGACGAACGAGCCGGAGACACTGCCCCGATCCCGGGGTAGTGTCTGTCCGGCTCGGAGTTCTCGCCGCCCCTAATTGATTGCAGCAGTTGATCTTCGGCGTCGAGGATTCGTCTGGCAGCCCCTCCCTGGCGCGAAGCCTCCCGAACCCGGACTATCCCCATCCAATGAACCTGCTGGCGCCCGGCGGCGTTTTGTGCTTACGATAGTGAAACAGGAGAAAGCCTTTGAATCAGGAAGTTCATCCGCAAGGTGTGGTTTCGAAAACCCGGCTCGACAACGGCCTTACGGTGCTGACCGAAGAAATGCCGGCGGTGCGCTCCGTCTCGATCGGCATCTGGCTGCGGACCGGATCGCGCGCCGAGCGTGCCGAGGAGAACGGGATCACGCATTTTCTCGAGCACATGGTGTTCAAGGGCACTCACAAGCGCACCGCGGAGGAAATCGCCCGTTCAGCCGACTCGATCGGCGGCCATCTCGACGCCTTCACTGCCAAGGAGTGCACCAGTTTTTCAATCAAAGTGCTCGACGAGCATCTGCCGCGAGCCTTCGAAGTCCTGGCCGACCTCGTCAAGGATCCTCTGCTGCGCGACGAGCACGTGGCCAAGGAGTCGCAGGTCATCCAGGAAGAGATCAAGATGGTGGAAGACACTCCGGATGACCTGGTGCACGAGATTTTCACCCAGAGCTACTGGCGCAACCATCCGCTCGGCCGCCCGATCCTGGGGACGCGGCAGACCGTCCGGAGTTTCAATCGCAAGCGTTTGTCGCGCTATTTCCGCCGTCATTACACTCCCTGCAATATGCTGATATCGGCGGCCGGGAACATGAAACACGCCCAGGTCTTGAATCTGGTTCAGCAGGAGTTGGGTGCAGTGCCTGCAGGAACACCCGCACTCCACGAAAGGGTGCCGGTGGCCTCGCCGGACATCCGGTTGCGCCACAAGAAGAATCTGGAGCAGGTTCATATTTGTCTCGGGGCCCCGGCTTTTCCCCTCGCCCACCCGAGCCGATTCGCCTGTTACGTGCTGAACACCGCGCTAGGCGGCGGCATGAGTTCGCGGCTCTTCCAGAACGTCCGCGAGAAGCGGGGCCTGGCATACGCTGTTTTTTCGGGATTGAGTTCGTACACGGACACGGGCTGTCTGAACGTGTACGCGGGAACCTCGGGCGCCAACGCGCGCACCGTGGTCCAGTTGATTGTGGAAGAGTTCGCACGCTTGAAGTCGGAACTGATGGGCGACGAAGAACTGCGCCGCACGAAGGACTTCTTGAAAGGCAGCACCCTTCTCGGGCTCGAATCAAGCATGAGCCGCATGTCGAATCTGGCGCGGCAGGAGATGTACTTCGGACGCTACGTCACCATGGATGAGATTGCCCGCGAGGTCGAGGCTGTGACATCCGACGGCGTGCTCGCCGTGGCGCGCGAGTTGCTCGATGGCAAGCGCCTCGCGCTCACGGTGCTCGGCCCGCTGCAGGGGGCGCGTATCACTCGCGCCGATCTCGCCTGTTGAGAAACACGCTCCAATCGACAGGACAGAATCCAGCCGATGTTGAAGCCTGCTTCGAGCGCCGTCCATTCAGGGTAAAATAAGACACGCGACCCCTCGAGTTCTGGAGATCTTGATGAGTAAAGCTGCGGTGGTGGTGGGTGTACAGTGGGGCGACGAGGGCAAAGGCAAGGTCGTCGACGCCCTCGCCGAGCACTTCGACATCGTCGCGCGATACCAGGGCGGCGCTAACGCCGGCCATACGGTGATTGCCGACGGCCGCAAACACGTGCTGCAGCTTCTGCCTGCCGGCGTGGTGCGCCCGGACCGGATCGCGGTGATTGGGAACGGCGTGGTAATCGATCCCGAGGCCCTGGCGCGCGAGATCCATTGCCTGGAAGAGTCGGAAATCAAGATCGGATCGCGCTTGCGCATCAGCGACCGCGCGCACCTGATTCTCCCCTGGCACCGCAGTCATGAGATCGCGGCCGAGGCGGCGCGGGGCGATGCCCAGATTGGCACCACGTCCAAGGGAATTGGTCCGACTTACGAAGACAAAGCGGGTCGGCGTGGCCTGCGAACCTGTGACCTGCGCGATGAAGCGAGCTTCCGCGCCAAGTGCAGCGAGATGGGAAAAGAGAAAAACCGGCTTGCGGCCGCCCTCTTTGACAGCGTGCACGACGACGGCGCGTGGGTGGATCGGTACCTGGCGGCAGCCGAAGGCATTGTGCCGAGGCTCACCGACGTTTCCGCGTTCTTAAACAGCGCGCTTGACGGAGGGCACCGTGTGTTGTTCGAGGGTGCGCAAGGGACGATGCTCGACATCGATCACGGAACCTATCCCTTCGTCACATCCTCCAGCGCGGCGGCAGGAGGCGCATCCATCGGTACTGGCGTCGGGCCCACACGCCTCGGAAAGGTGATCGGCGTCTCGAAAGCCTACGCGACGCGCGTCGGAAGCGGGCCGTTTCCCACCGAGGCTGCCGGCGAGGACGCGGACAAAATCCGCGAGCGCGGTGGCGAATACGGAGCCGTTACGGGCCGTCCGCGCCGTTGCGGCTGGTTCGATGTGCCCGCAGCGCGCTATGCCGCTCGCCTGAATTATCTCAGTCATCTGGTGATCACGAAGCTGGACATCCTGGATCATCTCGCCGAAATTCCCGTCGGCGTGCAATACGAACTTGACGGCAACCGGCTGGACAGCTTTCCGCCCGATGTGGATGCCGTCGAGCGGCTGAAGATGCGATACATCTCGCTTCCCGGCTGGCAGCAGCCGACTTTCGGCCTGCAGAACTACGACGAGCTTCCGCAGCGGGCCCGCGAGTATCTTCAGTTCATTTCTCGGGAGGTTGGCGTTCCGATCGCGATGGTCTCAACCGGCCCGGAGCGCCATCAGACAATCTGGATGGACACTTCTTCCGTCCCGAAGGACTAGCCGGCCACTGCCGCCGATTCCACGCCGTGACACTCGACTTCGAAGCAGCACTCGCTACCGTCAGGGAAAAGATCGAGGCGTGCCGCGTGCCGCCGCCTATCGAGATCGTTCCACTCGGCGCGGCCCATGGACGCGTCCTTGCCGAAGAGTTGGCTGCCGACCGTGATTACCCGCCATTCCATCGATCCACTCGCGACGGTTTCGCAGTGCGAGCCGCTGACGTCGCTCAGGTTCCCGCAACGCTCGAAGTCCTGGGCCTGGCTCGCGCGGGCAGTCCCTTCAACGGCGCTCTCAGTTCCGGTTTTAGCGTGGAGATTATGACCGGCGCACCATTGCCCGAAGGTGCGGATGCCGTCGTCATGGTTGAGTACACACGCGAGATTGGGGCGGTAACATCGGAGCCGCGCGGCTCGGCTTCTGGCGACGCTCGTGTGGAGATTCTTCGCTCCGTGCAGGCCGGCGATAACGTTGTGCCGCGCGGCAGCGAGGCTCTGGCGGGATCGCGCGTGCTTCCGGCCGGCCGCCGTCTCGGTCCGGGTGAGATCGGCCTTGCGGCCGCGCTGGGCCACGCGTCGCTTCGCGTGTTCGCTCGTCCTCGCGTGGCGATTCTGCCGACGGGCGATGAAGTAGTGCCCGTGGATCAGACGCCGGCCTGGTTCCAGATTCGGAACAGCAATGCGCTGGCGCTGGCGGCGCAGGTCGAAGCCGCGGGCGGCCTCCCCTGTCTGCTCGGGATCGCTTCTGATCGCAAGGATGCGCTGCGCGAACTGATCGAGGAGGGCCTTGCAACCGATCTGCTCGTCCTGAGCGGCGGAATTTCCGTTGGCAAGTTCGATTTCGTCGCGGAGATTCTGACGGATCTCGGCGCGGAGTTTTACGTTCAGGGTGTGTCGATTCGACCGGGCAAGCCCCTGGCGTTCGGTCAAGTGCGCGATCGATTCTTTTTCGGGCTGCCGGGCAATCCCGTGTCGACGTTCGTGACGTTCGAGCTGTTCGTGCGGCCGGCAATCACTCTTCTCGGAGGCGCAGGCTTCCAGTCTTCGGTGTTCCTGAAAGCGCGCCTCGCCAAGCCCGTAAGGCAGAAAACTGGCTTGAGTGTCTTCATGCCGGCGCGCGTGACCCGCGATTCGGCTGGATTGGATCCCGTGGTCGAGTTGGTCGGCTGGCAGGGTTCGGGAGATCTCGTCGGTCTGGCAGAGGCAAATTGTTTTTTGGCGCTGCGACCCGAGCAGACCGACGCGGCGGCTGGGGATTGGGTGGACGTGTTGCCGAAGTCGTGGTGATTGTAAGTTGTCAGTCGTCAGTTGTAGTCAGCTGTCAGTCGTCAGTTGTCTGCAGATTGTAGTTCGTGGGCATGCCGGATGACATGAAAAAGTCTGCCACCGAAGGCAACGGACGACGGACAACTGACACTTCGAAGATAGTCACAACGTGAAAAAGCGCTTGAGTCACTACGATAAGAAAGGCCGCGCTCGCATGGTCGACGTGTCGGCCAAGCCGGAGACGGTCCGCTTCGCGCGAGCGTCGGCCGTGGTGCGCATGAACGCGCGCACGCGGCGCGCCGTGCGCAAGAATCCGAAAGGTAATCCGCTGGAAATCGCGCGCGTGGCAGGCATCGCTGCCGCCAAGCGAACTTCAGAACTGATTCCGCTCTGCCATCCGCTGCTGCTCACACACATCGATGTGCAGGCCGAGTTCACGGGCGAGGGCGTCGCGATCGAATCGCTGGTGCGCACCACGGGTCCTACGGGCGTTGAGATGGAAGCGTTGACAGCGGCTGCCGTGGCCGCGCTCACCGTCTACGACATGTGCAAGGCGCTCGACCACAGCATCGAAATCACGGGGCTGCATCTGGTGGAGAAAGCCGGCGGGCGCAGCGGACACTATCAACATGCAGGCAAGAATCCTCGTTCTAAGTGACTCGACCGCGGCCGGACGCCGTCAGGATCAGGCTGGGGCTGCGGTCAAAGAGATGCTTCAGGCGCGCGGCTGGACTGTGGCCGCTTTCGAGATTCTTCCCGACGATCTCGACGCCATCAGCGAGCGTTTGCGCGAGTGGACGTTCGCACCGGATTGCGACGCCGTGTTTACGGTCGGCGGCACCGGGCTGAGTCCGCGCGATGTGACGCCGGAGGCTACGCGCGCCGTGGTCGAGCGCGAGATTCCGGGATTCGCCGAGTTGATGCGCGCCGAGGGACTCAAAAAAACTCGACGCGCCGCGCTTTCACGCGGTCTGAGCGGATTGCGCAATGGCCGGCTGATTGTCAATCTGCCGGGCAGCACGCGCGGAGCCTGCGAGTCGCTTGAATCCGTTATCGATCTGCTGCCGCACGCCATCGACATCGCGCAAGGCCGCACCGAACACCACGACGGCCGCTAGTTCAAAAGCAAACACTGAGGCTCCGAGACACCGAGAGAAAGAAGGCAAGAGAGCTCTTCGTTCTTCAGCGCCGCTCCTCTTCTCTCCGTGTCTCTGCGCCTCTGTGTTTACTGAGTTGCAGGCGGAGCCGGCGGCTTGTTGAACTTCGCGTCGTCAATGTCAACGTTGTGCTTCACGTCGTTGAGCTTGATGGTGAAGGCGATTTCGCCCAGGTCGGAATGGATCTGGAACGGCACCTGGACCCCGTCCACCGGACGATAGTCACTGAGCGTGGTGGTCACGTCGGTCTTCCCCATGGGGCCCTCGGCCACGGTTTGCGCGCGCACCAGCAAGCCCGAAGCGGCGTCGAAAGCCATGGTCACGGGAGCGCCATCAGCCGGGACACATTCGACGAGGTACGCATCCTTGCCATTCACGCTGTCCTTACCCTTGACGGTCATCTTCGGGTAAAGGCTCTTCAGGTCCAACACGGCATAGAAATCCGCTTCACGTTTTGCTGCCGCCAGCTCGTCGCCGGTGAGGTCGACCAGGCCGGTTTGCGGGTTGTCCGACCAGCCTGCGGTGCCGTTGAAGCCGCGCTGCACCACGCCGAAGGACGGAATGTCTGTAACGAAGAGCTCCTTGTTCGGAGCCTTGGCGTAGATCTCCTGCGTACCGTCCGCCGCCATCTGATCCATCTCGAATGTGCCCTTCTCGACCCGGCTGGTGAGTTTGTCCCAGGCCTCCTTGCCTCCCGAAGCCTGCTGGTACTTGTCAATAATCTGGTCGGGCGTCGGCAGGGGCGCCGCCGGCGTGGCCGCAGCCGCCGGAGCCGTGGACGGCTTGGCCTGCGCTGACGGTGCTGCTGCCGATTGAGCCTGGGCCGCTGCTGAAACAAGCCCCACACCGAGACAGAGCACGAGCAGACACACTGGTATCGACATTCTCTTTCGCATGCACTCCTCCATGATCTTGCGCGTCACTTCGTACGATTGGTGTACGTTTCACGCCGCTTGCATGTTTCAATAGCAATTCTACGTTTCTAAGTACTCACTTGTCAGCTTTCAGTGACCGGTTCCCTCCAAGGGATTCGTCGCCGGTCACTCGCCGTCACGAGAGCCTGGCCGTTTGCCACGCCTGGTCCAGGTCCACGCCCGTCCGTCTTGCGAATTCCCGCAATTTCGCCATCAGTTCTTCGGCACGATCGTCAGCGTCTTCGGGCTTGAGACTCGACGCATCGTAGCCGAGCGCTTCGCGCAGGATATCCGCATCGGGTTGGCAGAAAACGGTGGTGCCGTCGGACTCGATGCGCTCGATGCCATCGAAGCAATGGCTGGCTTCGTTGAGCGCGACCGCTTGTTCGTGCGTCAGGCCATCGATGGGCGCGAGCCGGATTCCGCTTGCGCTCGCCAGCAGCGGATACCCGCCCGGCAGTCCTTCCGGCGCCGGAGCGTGCACGGCCGTTTCCTCTTCCTGGCAAAGCGCCCGGATCAGGCGCAGGGTGCAGCCCGCAGTCAGGAAATTAATCGCGGCGCCCGGCGGCAGCGCGTACGGAACTCGCAGCAACTGCTCGCCGCCGGCCTGTTCGGTCAAGTCTTCGCCGCCGCAGAACACGCGAAGGAAGTACGGCGGCAACGGACCGCTGCTGCCTTCGAACGCCGGTGAGACGAGCGCGTGATGAGCCACCAGTATCACGCGCAGATGCCGAACAGGCTGCTGCAGATTCTGCGCTGCCGTCAGGCGCACCTTGGTCGCGATCTCTTCCACGTTGCCCACGCCGCAATCGGGCGCGAGGCCGAGCTTATCGAGCACCGCATTGACGACATCCGGAAAGGGCGCGGTGAGCGTGATTCCCCGATAGTTGGCGGTTCGCAGTTCGCGCATGAGTTTGAGCGTCAGACTGAGATGGAGCGGAAGCCAGACGCCGAACCGCGCCCGGCGCAGGCGCGCGGCGTGCTCCGGAGGCAGCAAACTTGGGAGCCACCATGTCTGGCGGGTTGCCGTGCTCAGGATGATCTCAGGGCGCTCGCGCGCGACGACCTCGGCCAGCTCACCCGGCGCCTCGAGATCGACACGCACGAAGCGAATCGAGGGAGCGAAGCCTTGAGCGGTCGCGCCCGCGCGCGCCAGGTTCACGCGACGCTCGCCGCGCCCAGCATCGCGGCTCGCGACCACGATCGGACCCATGCCCGGCGCGCGCGCCAGAAACTCGAGCACCGCCGAGCCCAGGTCGCCAAGGCCAATAATCATGATCCGCCTGGGAACGGGGGTCGAGCGGAGAGCGGAATCGGCGGCAGGAACCATTGTCAGCCCGAGATCAGCGCCGGCTTGGCGCCCGGCGCGCCGGCCGGCAGGAGTTCGCTCAAGCGCGCGAGGTCAAGGATCATATAGCCGTGCTCGTCCACCTGGAACGTGGGAGCAAAGCGCGCGCCCCAGACCACTTCCTCGTGCCGGTAGGAGAAGCGGGAATGCACAACCTGAAAAAAAGTATCGTCGAAGGCCTTGATCAGGACCAGGAACTCCGCTTCAAGCCGGGCGAAATCCTGCGCCGTCCTGCCCCATAACGGACTCGATTCCGTGATGGGGTGAACGATGGTCCAGGCGAGCGGCAGAAATTGGACCTTGTCGCGCTCGAGTTCGAGCGGCACGTACTTGCGCGCGGGCCCGGAGCCGGTGCTCTCGACGGTCATCATGAGTACGCGCGCTTCCAGTTCCATCAGATTGTTCGACCGGCGGTTGGCGATGCGAAACTCGAGCGCCGTTCCGTCGCCGTAAGGCGCCACCACCATGTGCCGGCTGAAAGCGATGCGCGCCGCCGGCCGGGAGAATCGTCCGAAGACGAGGCCGGTGGCGAGCGCAAAGGCCAGCAATCCGAGCAGCGCCTCGAGGGCGGCGATGGAATTGGCAAAAGCACCGTCCGGCCAGATGTTCCCATAGCCTACAGTTGTAAGCGTGTGCGCGCTGAAGAAAAACGCGTTCAGAAAGCGCGCGAAGGAAGTCGCGGCTTCCGATCCGCGCAGGTGATCGATGCCGACGGCGTAATAGTAGATGAAAGCGAAGATCAGATTGGTCACGAAGTAGGCTGCGATGATCAAGCCCATGAACACCCGCCAGTTGGCGTTGATCATGAAGAGGTAAGGATGCACGTCGCGCCAGGTTGTGCCGCGGCGATGGACGTTGAATTGTCCGTCGGTGTTGATGACGCGCCGCAGCCCGGTGCGGTACTGCTGGGTGAATCCGGGGTCGAAGCCCGGAGGAGAAGGATGAATCGCCATAGAGGCCGATGATAAGAGGCCAAAGCGCCTCTGTCCAGCGAGAGAGGAAGAGAGTCGAAGGTCGAAGGCCGGAAGTCAGGAGAGTCGAAAGTCGAGGGCCGAAAGTCAAAGGTCGTTGTTTACTTGACTCCAGCAGTTCACCGGCGAAGACCACGAGGGCCCACCCTGCGGTGAAATTGGCTGGCTGAGAATGTGCAATTGAATGCCGAAATATCGGCGCACGTTCGGGGCTCCTGGCTTGGTTTCCAGGGCCCGGGGTTCGCGACCATCTGTCTTTTCTCGTCCTTTTTGGCTTGCCTCCTGCCTGTCGCGTTTCATTGCTGCTTTGCAGTCGGGTCACGTTACAGCCGAGCGGCCGGCCCCAACCGGGCGGAATTCTTCCCGTGAAACTCCTGATTCCAAAAGACCTTCCAGCTTGGATTGTAGGGATGTTTTCGTGTCTCGCTCGCTGGCGCACCCCGACGCGCGGTAACGTTGAGCACGAATCGGCGTAACGGTTACACCGAAGAGAGCGATTTCCAGGGCTTTCCACTACCCTTTTGTTGAAAACCGGCCTTTTTTCGGGGCTAACCGCCTGAAAACATTCAAGATAGTTGAAGTGGGTTTGGCGCGGGCCCTTTGGGGGATAAGCTGATGATTCTGTTCGGGTTAATGCTAATGGGTTTGCTGGCTTTGTTGTCTTGAGACGAAAACGGCTCCTGGGGCTATGTGGAAGAATGAAATGACGGCGCCTCCGAACGATTAACAAGCTCGATAACATATGATCATTAACGAGATTATACACCCGAATCACGTAATGTCAAGCTATTTTTGGGGTAGTGGCATCATTTGGAGCGCGGCCATCGTCCTCAGGCGGCGCTACTTTGCGGGCTTCTTTCCAAGCAGCACATCAAGGGCGCGCTGCGGATCGCCACGAATGATGAGACACTCTTTTTTTGCATTCCGGGTTCTAAAGCCGGACATTAACCTCGTTTTTGCGGCATTGCGGTAGATACGCTTTCACGAGTTAGGGTATGCTCACACCGTTATGCAACTCATGATAGTACGGGGGGAACAAGGAATATGGCAGTCACACGGCAGGTTATTACCTCGCTCACGCGAGACGGAATTGACTTGCTGGGCACCAAAAGCCTGGCGATTAAGATCGTGGACGAGAGCATCGTCTCCGGTTCTCTGCTCACGGTTGAGAGCAACCACTTCTGCGTGTTGAAATCGCGCGGCGCGGTGCTGAACGTCTACGAGACCGGCCAGTACGCGCTGACGACTCCCGATAAGCCGCTGCTCGGTTCCATTGCTCAAGGATTCTTTGGCGGATCGTCTCCCTGGGTCTTCGAGGTGATTTACGTGAATCGAGCCAAGCTCCTCGTGCGCAGCGAGGGTCTGGCGACCAGCGAGGAAATGGCCGAGATGGCTTACCAGGTCGACTACTACATTCACGTCGACACCAAGGACGACGCGCTCCAACTGATTACTCATTTGCCTTTCAACGGGCACGTGATCGACACCAAAGAAGTGGCGGATTACGCCGGGCCCGCGATCGAGCAATCCATCAATCAGGTCGTCCAGGTGACGAAGATGGAGGACATCAACGAGCATATCGGCGAGATTCGTGAGCTGGTGAAGGCGCATCTGACCGATTTCCTGAAGATCTACGGCATTACGCTCAACGATCTGAAGGTTCTCATCCTGCCCAAGGACGAGCGGATGCGCGAGTTGATCTCGCTGCAGGCCATCGGACTGACTCCGATCGAAGCCGTGCGCTACTACCTGGCGCTGAGAATGGCGGATAAGGGCCTGGTTTCCGCGCCCAACGCGGCTACGGGCCAGTCATTCAATGTGGGCGGCCAGCCGACCGCGTTCTATCCGGTGGGCGCGGAGACAGGATTGTCGCCAGACAAATCGGGCGAAAAGCAATAGCGGATTGGCGAAGAAGGGCCCGGACTCGGGCCTGTTAACTCGGGCCTCAAGACTCATGTCATTCCGAGCGAAGCGAGGAATCTCATGGGTCGTTCAGCTTTAGCAGGGTGTTGAAAAATCCGATTCATGTCATTCCGAGCGAAGCGAGGAATCTCACAAGTGATTTATTTTCAAAAAGCGAGATTCCTCGCTTCGCTCGGAATGACATGAATCGCTTTTTCCTGGCGATGCTAGCCTAGTTGAGTGCTGATAGGGTCAAGTCATGGATTTTTACGATGCCGGCGCGCTGCGCAAGCTCGCCACCAACCTCTTCTATGGCTGGGGCTACAACTTCTATCGCGTCGAGAACCAGCTGCGCGCCGACGACCAACTGGTTCGCAGCAAAGCCGCCTCGCTGCTCGGCATCGCCATGGCCAGCGTCAGCGCCGCCGAGAGCGAATACCGGCGCGAATTCCTCCCTCCGCCCACCCGGCAAAAACCCTTTCCCGATGCTGCCGCGGTGGCGACGGCACAACGCCTGGAACGGCTGGCACAAGGCATCGGTGCGCTGGAGGCGCTCATCCAGCAGCAGCCGGTCCCTGAGAACGACCGGATGACCCAACGGTATCGGCAGGAAAAACCCACCCTCGAAGCCCTGATTCAGTGGGACGAGAAGCTCGTGGGCCAGTGCGATCTTCTGCGATCGATGGTGAGCAGGCCGGATGGATCTTCGATCCTGGACCACCTGGCGGAACTGGAAGGCGGGCTCAAAGCCATTCGAGCCACGCTCGAAAGCCGGGAAGCGGTCCTGCTCGGCCCGGCACGATAGGTCAGGGAGCGTGCCGCGCCAGCCTGGCGTTGAAACGACCCATCCGAACTTACACACTTCGAATGGCGCGGTCTTTTGCGACAACGCCAGTTACCAGCACCATCGGCTCCTGATCGGGGAAGGTAGCGATGAGAGTCAACTGGCCGCCGAGCGCCTCTATGGATCGCCGCAGAGTCGACAGCCGAGGATCTTTCCTTCGCTCCAGGCGCGACACCTGCATTTGTTTAACCCCCAGGACATCCGCCAGCTTTGCCTGGCTGATTTTGCGGCTCTTGCGCATGTCGGCGAGAGTTGCTCGCCGGTCGATCTTCTCCAGCAGCGCCCGCCCTTTTGCTTCGATCGCCTTGCGCCGCTTGGCAGGCAAGGCGGACATCACATCTTCAAACGGAATCGCTTTGTACGCCTTCATTGCCTCTCCTTATCGACATCGGGCCACCCAACCGCGGGACCGCGCTCCCGCAGTGCCACGAGCATAGCAAGCAGGGCATCCTGGACCTTTGGTGGAAGATCATCGAATTCCACCTTGAATGTGGGATGAAACGCGACAGCCCAGGGCACCGCTCTATTATGCTCTAAAGCGCATTATGCGGTCAAACGCATTCTACCGGCTGGCAGCATGCGCGGTATGAACACCTCCTCGCCTGGACGCCAGCGGGTTTGTGAGCCATTAACATGCTGCGACTGAACGGGAATGAAAGGCAGAAAAATCCAGACTTATTCGGCCCGCAACGCCTCCGAAGGCGAGATGCGGCTCGCTCGCAGCGCAGGAATCAGCGACGCGGCCAGGCCGGAGATCGCGAGGCTCAGCACCGCAGCCAGAATCACCGCCGGATCGTACGGACTAAGTCCGTAAAGCTGGCTGCCCAGGAACCGTCCGGCTGCGAGAGTCAGTGGCAAACCCAGCGCCAGGCCGATCAACACCAGCACAAATGCGCCTCGTACGACCAGCGCGCCCGCCTGCAATCGGCTCGCACCGAGCGCCAGACGGACTCCGATCTCCGTGGTGCGGCGCCCGGCGTTGAAAGCCGTGATGCCATAGAGGCCGATAGAAGCCAGCACCAGCGAGAGAATCCCGAAAAACGAGGTCAGTTGCGCAATCAGCCGCTGCTGGCGGAATTGGCCCGCCACCTGTTCGCTCAGAGGCTGGATCGAAACAATCGGCAGACTCGGATCGACCGACGACATGGCCTGACGGAGTTGCTCAAACGAGATGGCGGCTCCCGGCCGGGTTACAATCACGATGTCATGCAGGAAATGCGAGCCCGGATCGGGATCCGGCTGGCCATTCGCGAAAACGTCGTACTGCGCAGCCGGCAGGAAGAACATCGGTCCGATCGGCTTGTCGAAATCGTAGTCGAGATAGCGGGCGTCCTGGGCTATGCCGACGATCTCGTACTGATGCGACGATCCTCCTGACGCTCCCGGGCGTCCGAAATACCTTCCGATGGGATCTTCTTTCGGGAAGAACCTGCGCGCAAAGGCCTCATTGATCACCACCACGTGCTGCGAAGTGGCTGTGTCCTGCTCCGTAATGGCGCGTCCTCTGAGGATCGCGTTTCCGATCGCGTCGAAGAATCCCGGCGTGACTCGATCCCAGGAAGCGAAGCTATCTTCGTGAGGGCCTGGCTCCGGATGGCCATCGATCCAAACGCCGCCCCCCCAATTGTTGCCGTTTTGGGGCGAAATCAGGCAGACAGCCACAGTCGAGACACCCGGCAGGCTCGAGAGCGAATCATGGATTCGGGTGTAAAGCGTTTGGAGTTGGTCTGAACGATAGCCGGCGAGCCGCGGATCGATGCTTACAATCGTGCGGCCTTCCTGGACGAAGCCGAATTTCTGATGTTCGAGATTGCGCAGAGCCGCGATCAGCAGTCCCGAAGCCGTGAGCAGGACCAGGGACAGCGCGGCCTGGAAAACCATCAGCGTCTTGCGAGGCAGGGAGCCCGCGCGGACGGTCGCGCGGCCGGCGCCCCGGAGGGCTTCGATGGGATCGACGCGCGTGGTCATCCACGCCGGGACAATGCCGAACGCGATTCCCGTCAATAGAGAAACGGCCAGCGCGAAGGCCAATACCGGCAACGACGGCGATGCGCTGATGGGTACGCCGGCCAGACCCGGTACGCGTGGGAAAACCAGCCCGAGAATCAGGCGTGTGCCTGCAAATGCGATCTCCAGACCTGCCGCGCCTCCCGCGATCCCGAGCAGGATACTCTCCGTGAGCGCCTGCCTGACCAGGCGCCCCGGCCGCGCCCCAAGCGCCATGCTGAGCGAGACCTGCTTGCGCCTCTCCATACCCCGAACCAGCATCAGATTCGCGACGTTGGCGCACACGATCAGAAGCACAAATCCGGACACCATCATCAAAATCTGCAGCCAATGCTCGTATTGGTCGCGCATGCTGCTGATGCCGGCGCCTCCTGGCCGCAGAAACAGGGTCTGCTCGGGCAACGTGGCGCGATCGTTGGGAGTCATGTCGCCCCAATGCGAGCGCAACCATTGCTGAAGCTCCACGCGCATCTCGGCCTCGACCGATGCCGGATTCGCGCCCGGCCGCATGCGCCCGATCAGGTCGAACCACGCTTCACTAGGGTCGTTCAGATCCTTATCGGCTTCAATAACCGGTTCGTTGTTGAGCGGCAGAAACAGATCGGGTGGAATCGAGCGCAGCTTGTCGCCAAAGAAGCCCGGCGGAGCGATGCCCACCACGTTCACCGGCTTCTCGTCCATGTTAAAGACGCTGCCCACGACTGAGGGATCCGCGCCGTATCTTTCGCGCCAGAGGCGATAGCTCATGACGGCGACCAGCGGAGCGCCGGGCCGGTCATCGTCCGGAGTGAGCAAGCGGCCGGCATAGGCGTTGATGCCGAACATGGTGAAGTAATTTCCCGATACGAACTCGCCCGGCAAGCTTGCAGCCGATTCCCGCGCGCCTGACCGCCTCACCCCGAACGCGGTGCCGCCGGCCTCGAAAGCCGCGAGTTCGGCAAAGCCCTGGGTGTTATCCCTGAGGTGCTTGTACAGATCGTACGAGACGATCGAGACTTCCTTGTCCTGACCGTAGGCCGGCCAGTAGCAGCAACGCGCTTCGGTCCCCAGGCGATATAATTCGGCGGGGTTGGCCACTGGAAGTGCCTTGAGAATGACGGCGTGGACCAGCGTAAAGATGGAGGTCGTGGCGCCGATGCCGAGCGCCAGCGTGAGAACCACGGTGACGGTGAACGCAGGCGATCTCCGGAGGCGGCGCAGCGCATAACGCGTGTCTTGAACGAGAGCTTCGGCGAAAGGCATGCCTCTCTGGTCGCGATATTCTTCCTTCATCGACTCGACGGTGCCGAACTTCATCATCGCCTGGCGCCTCGCCTCATCGGGAGACAATCCGGCGCGCAGATTCTCCTCGATCTGAAACGCGAGATGTTCTGCGATCTCGGCGCGCAATCGATCTTCATCGCGACGCGTTCGCGCCCAGGAAGTGAGCCGCTTGAGAAATCGTCTTAGTCTCTTCATTGCAGGTTCTCCCGCTTTGCACCCTGACACCTAGACTAGCCCCTGACACCTAGCCCCTACTCATAGTGAAGCGCCACCATGGGATCCACCCGTGCGCCACGACGGGCAGGAATGTAACTTGCCACGAGTGCCACAGCCGTCAGGATCAACGGCACG
>JASHQD010000698.1 GCA_030037755.1 Terriglobia bacterium | reverse complement strand
CACGAAGTCGGCGCGCGTAATCCAGAAGGAAAGCGACTTCGCCGGCTGGCCGGCGATCCTGACGATGGCATAGTCGGTGGCGTCGATCCACACCTGGCCTTCGAACAGATATTTGTCTCTGCGGCGGGGGGTCGCCGAGGCCACCAGGCAGTGATGCGAATCAACGTCCTGTTCTCCGATGAGATTGAATTCATAATTGGCGGGCTTGAGCGAACTGTCGCGATGTTCCCGCCCGGACGAGGTCTGGGATTCGCTCTCGATCAGGCGCTTGAGAACCATGTCCCGCACCATCCCGGACCCTTCTTCGGACACCGTCTCAAAGCTCTTGTGGTCAGGCGCCTGATAATCCACTCGAACCACTTCCTGGGCGTAGAGCTTGCCTTTGTCGTTCGTCACCCTGTAGGTTCTGACCGCCGAATACTGTTCGAGGCTCGCGTCCCTGGCCTGATTGCCCTTGAGCAACTTTGCGAAGAGTTCGTCTCCGGTCATGCTCTGGTACGGGGCGGTCAGCGGCGTCATCGGCGGCAAGGTCTGGCCGGCCGCGGGCTTTTCCGCCGCGACGGCCGCGGCAGCCAGGCACATGACCGCAAGAACTCTTGAATCGAGCCGCCTGGTTGGTGTTCTGAGCGTCATCATGGTTCCTCTGTTTGCACCGGTCAAGCGACCGCGCCAAAGAGCCGGGCCGGTCACTTCACCACGTCGATCACGAAGCCATCCACACGATGCTGCATGCCGGCAAAACGCCCGAAATAAGGCGAAGTGACGTTGTTGTAGACTGCGAGCCAGTTGGAGTGGTTCGTGACATTGAGCGAATAAACGCCGAGCCGCAGCTTACGGTCCTTCAGGCCGGGCATGTTCAGCTTGAACTCGCGATAAATCTTCATATCGAGCGAAAAGAAAGCCGGTATATGCTCGGTATTGGCGCCGCCCACGTAGTTCTGAAACGTATCCACGTCCGAGTACGGAAGCCCGGAGTGAACATCGACCACGGGACTCAGAGTGAATTTGGCGGGCAAACCGAAGGCGCCCCAGCTCACGAAGCGATTGGGCACATTTGAAGCCAGGTTGCTGGTCACGTCCGGGCGAATCACAGGCTCTTCAAACGGCACATAGATGTCGGAGAGAGTATTCAGGTCGCCGCGCACCGCGCTGCGAACGTAGGCTGCATTCAGCTCGCTCCGCTCACCAACCTGGTAGTGGATCGAGGTTTCAAACTGGTGGTAGTGCGATCCTCCGTTTGCGGCCAATCCCAGCCAGGCCGATCCGGTGGCGCCCGTCAGAGGGTTTACCACATAGAGATCCTGGGTCTGGCTGTAAAGATACTTCACTCGGGCTACGACGTTGCGCCGAATTTCTCGCTCGATCTCGAGATTCGTGGTGAAGTTCCGCGGGCTCGAGTCGGGATTCTGGCGGGTCGGAACATACCCCTCGCCAGGCGCCGCCGTGAGATACGTGTTCTCATAAGTGGTGGGCGGGCCCAGTAGCACACCCGCCGGGTCGTAGAGACTCACCACCCGCGTGGGGTTTTCGAGAAAATCCGCCGCCATCAACGGAACGCGGTCGTAGAAAAGGCCGGCGCCGCCGCGAATAACGGTCTTCCGGTCCTCGCCCGGCGCGTAGACGAAGCCAACTCGAGGTGAGAAAGCGGCGGAGCGTCCGATCGACTGCGTCGAGAAGCGCCCGCCCAGGTTCAGTCCCAGCCGGTCGTTGACCTTCCAATCGTCCTGGAGGAATTCCGCCGCCTCCGTGTCCTGAGCCGCGAGCAGACCGCCGCTCTCAAAGCTGATCTGCTCGGCCAGGGATCCATCCTGCCGGGTGAGCTGAATGGGGTGCGATTCGTCCGTGCCACTGTACGAACGATGATTGACGTCGACGCCGATCCTCAGCCGATGCTCTCCCAGCCATCTCTCCAAGGGGAACTGGTAGATGGGCAGGAATTCAAACTGACGCGCGGACCTGGCCCAGGTATCGAAGAAGTCGCCACCCCAGCCCTCCGGGCTGATCACCATATCTTCCGAGCCTTGGCCGTGAGCGTTGCTGTCGAACCACGTGTATCGCAACACGGTGCTGAGCAGGGCGCCGCTTGCGAACTGATAGGTGTCACTGGCGCCGAGCGATGCTCCCCGCTGCCCGTCGTCCGATGATGCTGTCTGCGGCACGAGCGCGCTGATGTCGGCAAAATCGTCACGGTGCGAGAAAGCATTCACATTCACGGAAAACAGGTGCTGCGGGGAGAGCACGGCCTGAAAAGTGGTGAGAGCGTCGAAGCCCTGGCGCCAGATCTCGTTGTCCGGCCATGCCAGCCCGCGCACGGGACGCTTCTCGACGTCGTAGGTGACGTCCTCACTGAAGTTCAGCTTGTTCTTGATCAGCGGGCCCCCGAAATACAGTCGAGGCGTCGAGTCCGCAACGCCGACGAGGTGACCGTTCTTTCCCCGGAATCCTGGCACAAAGTCCATGATTCCCCAGTGCCAATCGCCTGCGGGCGGCCTCGTTTCAATCGTCGTCAGTCCGCCTGAGAAACCACCGTATTGGGCGTTGTAGGGCTCGTTGTCGACGGTCATGTCCTGAACAGCGTCAAGGGGAATTGGGATGGAAAAGCTGCCCGTCACCGGATCCACACTCTGCACCGAGTCCACCAGCAGCATGCCCTGGGTCTCAGGAGCGCCCTTGAAGTTGAGCTTGCCATCGCCCGTCCGCACCACACTGGGCACGAGAGGCAGGGCCGATTTGAACTTTTGTTCAGCCAGCGGCAACACGGTGAATTGGCGAGCGCTGATTGTGGATGTGGGATCGGTGCCACCGATGGCCACGTTCGCCGGCTTATCTTGTACCTCAACCTTCTGGACCACCGTCGCCAACTCCAGCTTGATTTCTTCACTTCTGTTTTCGCCGGGCCCGAGGTCGACTGTTTCGGCAAAGGCGTTAAAGCCTTCGGCGTTGACCGCAAGCGTATACTCGCCCGACGGGGCTTGAGAAAACTCGTAGCGGCCGTCGGCGTCGGTTGATGCCGAAAATTCATTTCCCGCCTCGCTGCCTCGGAGTTCCACTTTGATGCCTGGAACGGCCTGCGGTCCCTGCGCACCGGCTGTTGTAACTGCCCCTTGGATGGAGGCCGTAGCTGCTCCGTTCGGGGCTGGGCCCTGCGCGAACGTCGCAGCGGCGCCGGCGACCACAACCGCAACAGCCAGCGTGGCGAGCTTTGCGCGACCGGCCGCCCACGCCCTCGACTTGCTCAACATATCGCCGGGGCCATGATCTGCTTCGTTTCGGATTGTCGGGTTCGTGGCGTTTTGCATCTTTGTTCACCTTGCAGCGCCAGGATGCTACTTTTCGGTCGAA
>JASHQD010000697.1 GCA_030037755.1 Terriglobia bacterium | reverse complement strand
TTCATGGCCGTTACGGATCATGACATCTGGCTTGGCGAATTGTCGCTCTGCCAGGATCCAACTGATCCGGCCTATAACACTCAAGTCTGTCGCGACCTACGGTCTGCCGATCAGGATCCCCAAGCCGGCGGCAAGGCCATGTTCAGCCTGCTTCAGCCGCAACTCAAGAATCCGTCCGGGCGCAGCACGGAGATCTGCGACAGCGCCAGGGCCGACGAGCAGAACAAGTGCTTCCAGCGGGCGCGCAGCATCTGGCAGCAGATCCAGCGCAACGCTGACGAGTTCTACCAGCCCGGGAAGTTTACTACCCTCGTCGGGTTTGAGTGGACAGCCAACTTCAAGCGTTTCGGGATGCTTCATCGGAACGTGATCTTCCGGGGCGGAAAGCTGCCGGAATCGGTATTCAGCGCGGTGGACCTGAACAACACGCCCGAGCGCCTGTGGGAATGGCTTGACAGGGACTGCACCGGTGATTGTCAGGTGATCTCGATCCCTCACAACACCAACTTCGGCTGGGGCCGGGACCTAGATACGAAGAACAGCGACGGCACGCCCTTCACCAAAGAAGGCTTGCAGCGAAGGGCGAAAACTGAGCCTCTGATCGAGGTGTTTCAGATCAAGGGTAACTCCGAGTGCTCTCCGGGTCTCGGAACCAACGACGAACAGTGCAATTTTGAGCAGCTGTTCAAGCCGTGCAAGCCCGGCGAGGAGGCCTTTTGCGCCCGGGCCAGTGATTACGTCCGGAACGCTCTCAAGACGGGCCTTCTGCTGGACCAACAGTATGGCGTGAATCCCTTCAAGTACGGTTTCATTGCGGACACAGACAACCACTCTAGTGCACCTGGGTCCACAGATGAAGGAAACTGGCCGGGTGGAGGCGGGCAGGGTGACAATGCCCCACAAAAGCGACTGAAGGCCCAGGTCTCGAAGGACTTTCCTATCGGACCCATCGCCTTCAATCCCGGGGGACTCGCCGGCGTGTGGGCTGAGCAGAACACCCGCGAATCGATTTTCGACGCGCTGAAGCGGCGGGAGTCCTTCGCCACAAGCGGTACCCGTATTCGCGTTCGGTTCTTTGCGGGATGGAAATACGCCGCCGACCTCGACAAAAGCCGCGGCCTGCTGGATGAGGCGTATAAGAATGGAGTACCCATGGGCGGTGATCTGCCGCATCGGCCCGCTGATGCCCAGAGGCCGCGCTTCCTCGTATGGGCGACGAAAGATCCGAACAGCGCCAATCTGCAAAAAATCCAGATCATCAAAGGCTGGGCCCAGGGCGGCCAAACCTTCGAACAGGTCTACGACGTGGTCTGTTCGGGCGGATTGAGGCCCGAAACCGCCACGCATCGCTGCCCCGACAATGGGGCCAAGGTGGACCTCAGCGACTGTAGCTATTCCGGCGATAAAGGAGCAGCGGAACTGAGCGCAACATGGAGCGATGTGGACTTCAAGGCTTCGGACCGGGCGTTTTACTACGCGAGGGTGTTCGAGAATCCGACGTGCCGCTGGAGTACTCATGACGCCATCGCCGCCAAGTTGACGGTGCCCGAGGATGTGCCGCCCATAATTCAGGAGCGGGCCTGGAGCTCGCCGATCTGGTATACGCCCGCTCAATGACTGGCCGCAGCGCCCCGCGTCCATGGTCAACAACAGAACGAACCGCCCGTGAGTCTGCAGGTCACAACGAAGGATGAAAATGGGCAATGAGCGAGTCCACGTACTTTCGACAACTCGCGGCTGTTTTCGTAGGAGAAGAACCACGATAAGTACACCGCATGTGAGTCGAGGCGGATTCTTCGGACCGTTAGTCTTGGCTTCCTTCCGTTGCCTTACCCGGGCTGCACTGAGATGAGCAGCCGCAGGCTGCGACGGGGCCAGGCCTATCGCCGAGGACGCCTTGACCTGGAGCTTCCCACCCGCGTTGATGAACGATTACTGCGCCCTGGAGGTAACAACCCCTTAGGCCAGCCATGTCCGAAACACTTGGACCAAGGAGTATCGTGAAGAACAATAGCGTATTGAGGGTGTTGATGTTGATGTCGGTAATTGCATCAAGCGCGGAGATTGCACTCCATGCTCAAGAGGCGCAGCCATACGAGGGAGTCGTCGGCAGAACCCTCGCCGAGTCAAAGGAATGGTGGCCGGAACCTGTGAAAGCGCCCGCGGGTGCCCCAAACGTGGTCTGGATCCTCTTGGATGATGTCGGCTTTGGCGCTTCCACCGCCTTCGGTGGACTCATCCAGACCCCCACGTTCGACAGTTTAGCCGCCAGCGGCTTGCGTTATACGAACTTCCATACGACCGCGATCTGCGCCCCAACCCGCTCAGCGCTGCTGACGGGCCGCAACAGCGCATCAGTGCACGAGTCTGGATTTTCACACACTGTTCTGTCCGCTGGATTTCCCGGCTGGGACGGCAGGATTCCTTCCTCGGCCGGGACCATTGCAGAGATTCTTCGGGACAATGGCTACAACACATTCGCGGTTGGCAAGTACGGCGTGACCCCAGACGAAGAAGCGACCGATGCCGGCCCATTCGATCGTTGGCCGACGGGAAAAGGCTTCGATCACTTCTTCGGGTTCCTTGGTTCGCAAACCGACCAATACAAGCCGGACCTGGTTGAAGATCAGGCTCACGTCCGTCCCGACGGGCGTCACTTGAGCGATCAGATCACCGATAAAGCCATCAGCTATATCGATCGCCAGAAGAAAGCCGCTCCAAGCAAGACCTTCTTCCTTTATTATGCGCCTGGCGCCACTCATGCTCCGCACCAGGTCGACAGATACTGGAGCGATCAGTACAAGGGCAAATTCGACGCAGGATGGGATGCTTACCGTGCGGAAGTTTTTGAGCGTCAGAAAAGCCTCGGCATTATTCCTGCCGACGCGAAGCTTCCCGATCGCAACCCTGATATTAAGGCGTGGGATCAACTGTCAGACAACGAGCAAAAGCTTTATGCACGCTTCATGGAGGTGTATGCCGGGTATCTGACATACACCGACTATGAAGTCGGACGCCTGATCAACCACCTAAAAGAAATCAACCAGCTGGATAACACGCTCGTCTTCGTCATGATCGGCGACAACGGTGCGAGCAAAGAGGGCACGTTGAATGGCGATATCGATCGCTCTTTCTGCAGCAAGGTTCTAACCGAAGAGGAAAATATTTATTATAACCTGGGCAAGATCGGTGAGATCGGAACGTCCGCCGCCACTGAGGGCAATTATCCGCTCGGCTGGGCACAGGCTGCAAACACGCCGTTTAAGTTCTGGAAGCAGGACGCAAACAGTGAAGGCGGCACCCGCAATCCACTCATCGTCTTTTATCCAAAAGGAATCAGGGACAAAGGCGGAATTCGCAACCAATACAGCCACGTAATTGACATTCTTCCGACCACACTCGACCTTGTGGGCGTGAAGGCGCCGGAGCAGATCCGGGGAATCAAGCAACAGGCCATCGAGGGCACTTCTTTGGCTTACTCGATCGACGACGCGAAGGCGGCCTCCCGCCACACGCTGCAGTACTACTACATCTTTGGTTCGAGGTCGATCTATGACGACGGATGGAAGGCTGAACTGCCTTACCCAAACAGCCTTACCACGGGAAACGCCCAGAGCAAACGGCCTTTCGATGAGAACGCCTGGGAACTTTACAACCTGAATGTAGACTACACAGAGCGAATTGACTTAGCCAAACAGTACCCCGACAAACTCTCTGAGCTTAAAGCGTTGTTCGAAGAGCAGGCCAGAGCTCATCATCTTTATCCCTATATTACCTGGGACGACGTGCTGAACGGACGGATCCATCGGAATAAAGACCACAAGTCATTTTGTGAAGGCGTGCAAGATCTGGCCAGGGGCGGCGGGAACTAGCTGGTTGTGTGCCGCCAGTTGTTCACAAGTAGAAATTGCTCATGAATGAGCTCGTGAGGGCAAGAGAAAGATCGCGCAGCGCATTGTTGCTGTCCGCATTACGCACTCTGGTGCTCCTCTTGTGTGTGTGCGGAATTGTCGCCAATCGCTCTGACGGGGGGCAGAATATCGTTGCACGAGGCATTGGTGCAATGAAGTGCGACAACGGAATATCTCGCCGATCCCTGCGTGCCGTCGCATTCAAGAGTCCGGCATGGCGGCTCGCGTCTCCAGGGTCCGGGAGTTTACAGGACGCGCCGCCAGGCATGGTGTGGATACCGGGTGGACGCTTTTGGATGGGAACCGATCACATGGAGGATGCCCAG
>JASHQD010000696.1 GCA_030037755.1 Terriglobia bacterium | reverse complement strand
CCCTCAAGGAAAGGGGCGGCCTGCGCGGATGTGTAGGCTACATAACACCCATGAAACCGCTTTGCATGACGGTGCGCGACACGGCCGCGCTGGCCGCGATGCGCGACGAGCGGTTTCCGCCCGTGACCGCGGCGGAACTGCCGCTGCTCGATTACGAAATATCGGTGCTTTCGCCGCTTCGCCGGGTGACGGACTGGAGGCAGATCCAGGTCGGGCGCGACGGCCTGCTCGTGTGGAAGTCTGGCTCGGAAGGCGTCCTGCTGCCCCAGGTCGCGAGCGAAGAGCGCTGGGACCGGACGACGCTTCTCGATCAGACCTGTGTCAAGGCTGGACTGCCGGAGCGCTGCTGGCAGGATGAAAGCACGGACGTCTTCCGGTTCACGGCGATCGTCTTTGGGCAGTCGCTGGCCGGGTCCAGTGACGAATCCGCAGATCACCGGCTGAATCCGACGCCTGACGAGCAGGGTCCGCTGCAGCCGCCGCACTAGGCCGGAAGTACGAGCTGATCATCAGGGCGGCAGGAGCCAGATTAACCATTGCCACAAGAACCGCCGTCCTGAAGAATCCGAAGACTGGCACGAGGTAAGTGCTCAAGACGATCGCGCCCAGGCACGCGCCCGCGAGATCGAGTGCGTAGAGCGAGCCTGCTCCGCGCGATTCCGCGCTGCTGAAGAACACGCGACTGGCGATCGGAAACTGGTAGCCACCGAGCAATCCGCAGGCGAGCGCCAGAACCGGAAAGACGATCTCACTCACCATGAAGAGATGGGTCGCGCTCTCGATGCGGCCGAACCGGACGAACAATGCGCATAGCGCGAGCGGCGCGCTGCCGGCCGCGATCTGAATCCAGCCCAGCGCGAACCGCGGCGCTCTTACTGAAGTGGATTCCCGCTTTCGCGGGAATGACGTCGTCCTGTCGTTTGCGGTCGCACGATCGTTTGGAGTGGAGCGCGCCCTCCAGCTTCCCAACGCCGTTCCGACCATGAACGCCGCGATCACGATGGCGAGCTGCTGGTAGACATATCCGTAGATCGCCTGGAATCCAAGCAGCAGGAGCAGCTCGAGAGCCATCAGCGTGAATCCGGTTGCAGCGACACAGAATCCCGCTGCTGCTCGCTGGCGGCGCTCTCGCCGTGGTACCCAAACGACCGACCCTGCGAGCAGAATCAAAGCGACTGCGGTACCCAACGCGAGGCGTCCAAACGGCATCTTCGCCACAGACTGGAATACGCCGCGGTAACCAGGAGCGAATCGCTTGCTCCACAGCGCCACGTCGAAGTAGTAGGCGATCGGCGTAAAGTCGCGATTCACGGGAGTATCGGGCTCGGGCCGGATTTGCAGATCGAGATCGAGCATGCGATCCGGCGACATGCGGAACGGCAGGTAGTACTCGCGCACGTACTGGGCAATGATGTGTCGCGCACGCAGCCGCGCCAGAAGATCGTTCGATCCCGGGGCCAGTACGCCCGCGCGCCCGGCGGCGAAGAAATGAACCGTGCTGCCTGGTATGAAGGAGACCTCAGGGAACACTTCGCCCAGCGTCTTGCGGATGCAGCGCAGAAAGTCAGCTTGCTCGGGACTGATGTAGTCCTCCGCAGACCGAAGCTGAAATGAGAAGACTCCACCGGGTGAGAGCCTCGCCGCCGCCTCGCGGAAGAACTCGACAGTGTAGAAGCGATTCAACTGCGCCGTCTGCGGATCAGGCAGGTTCACGATGATGACATCGAACCTGTCAGACGTGCTCTTGAGGAACAACCGCCCGTCCGTGTGGTGCAGACGAACCCGGGGATCGGAGCTGATTGCGGTCCAGACGCCGGGCAGGTAGTCTCGCGCGAGGTCGAAAATCGTGGGATCGAGCTCGACGTAATCGACTCGCTCGAGGCTGCGATGCTGCAGCGCCTGCGCCACGCTGCCGTTCATCCCGCCGCCGATCAGCAGCAGACTCGTGGGCGCTGGATGTTCCAGCAGCGCGAAGTGGACCGTTTCCTCCGCCGACGCAGGATCGGGCACGGTCGAGACGACCAGACCGTTCTCGTAAAGGCTGCGCGAACGCTCCGTTCGGACGAGTGCAAGATTCCCATAGATCGAATTCCGCGTCGTCACAAGATGAAACCCGCGCCAGAGCCACGCCAGCGAGGCGCGATCGAGGCGCCTGAGCGAAGGAACGACCCATATCGCGCCGAGTGCGAATGCCATGACCAAAGTGAGGGCTGCAGGCGGCAAGCGCGACAGGGCGCCGCCAGGCTTGGATGAGGGCGAAACACGTCGCGATCGCGGCCACGTCAGAGTGATCGCGGTGGCCAGGTTGAGCAAGCTCATCAGCAGCGCGATCGGAAAAGCGTCGAGATAGCGGATCAGCACAAGGCTCGTGAGCAGGCCGCCTGCGCCGGAGCCGATGGCTTCGAGCAGATAGACGGAACTGCTTGACTCACCGGTCGCTGCCTGCGTCTGGCGCGCATAGGCCCGGCTGCCGGCCGCAAAGAGGAATCCCGAAGCCGAGCAGAAGACGCTCAGGACCACGATCGACGTCAGGAACATCGGCCACGGTCCGAGAATCTGGCCGGGGATCGGATGAAAGGCGCTCTTGCTCGCGCGCACACCGAGGATGGTGATCGGAAAGACGATCGCTACCAGGCATTCGAGGGCCGCCATGAGCCGCCGCGCGTCACGCACCCGCGCCGCGAGCCGTCCGAGGACGCCGCTGCCGAGCGCCGTCCAGAGCAGCCAACTGGCGAGAACCAGACCGAAGCAGATCTCGTTGCCGTAGAAAACGACCACGAGCTCACGCATCAGGACGATCTGCGCAACGATGGCGGTGAAGCCGATGAGGAGAAGGCCGAATCTGAGCGGCCACGTCAGTCCCGGCACCGGCGGCACTGCGCCGGAGCCGACGTGCGCATCCACGGCAGAGAGCGTCTGCATGCCTCTATGGTTCGGCGTAGGGAGGAGGAAAGATGTGACTAACCACACGCTTGTGGGTGACCCACAGAAATGGCGCCGCCACCCGGTGGACGGGCTCAGCCAAGGGATCGCATCAGTCCTAAATATTTAGTTGACAGGCCGCCCGCGAGCGGCGTAGGATGATCTCCGAAAAACTTAGGAGCTGGCAATGCGCCGCAAACCGCAGGAATTCACTCCCCTCGAACTCGAGATCATGAAAGTGCTCTGGGCCCATGGGCCGGCCACGGTGGCGGGCGTGCAAGAGGCGCTGCCCGGAGAGCCACGTCTGGCTTACACCACCGTCCAGACGATGCTCAATATTCTCCACCGCAAGGGCAAGGTGAAGCGCGCGCTGAAGGGCCGCGCTTTCGAATACGCGCCCGCGGTGAGCCGGCAGCGCGCCGCAAAGACCGCCGTGCGCGACATCATCGACCGGCTGTTCGGCGGCTCGGCCGAGAGCTTGGTGATCAGCCTCATCGAGCAGCGGCACCTGACGCCCGCCAGGCTCGCCGCGTTGAACCGCCTGGTGGCCGGAACCGCCGACGGCAAAGAGTCGAGAGCGAAGGAGGACGATCATGGACGCGCTTAGCCGTTTCACCGCGATCTTTCTCCTGAACGCGTCGTGGCAGATTGCGCTCGTGACGGCGATCGCGACGTTGCTGGATCGCTGGCTGCGGGGCGCGCCAGCCCGGTACCGGCATTTGTTGTGGATGATGGCCCTCGCGGCCGTTATTGTCCTGCCGGTGGTGAGTGCTCGCCGGACGCGCGATGCGACCGCGCCCCTGACAGCGTCGGCCTCCGCTGCCGGCCTGGACTCATGGCCTGTTCCCGCACCCGCAGTGAGACCCTCGCGAGTGTCGCTAGCGGCGTCCACTCGCGCCTTCCTGCGAAGAGCGGTGGCAGGCGCGCACCTGACAATTCGAATCCCACATACGCCGGCACGTGCTGCGTTCGTCCTCTACGCCGCATTGCTGATGATTATGCTGGTGCGCTTCGCGCGCGCCTGGCTTCGCAGTCGTGAGATTCGGAAGAATGTCCGGGCCCAGCCGTCCCAGAATCCTTCTTGCTTGTCACTCGTGTCACTCGTCACTTGTCACTCGTCACTTGTCCGGACTTTGGCTGCTGGCGCGGAGCGTGCTGGCGCCTCGATTCTCTGGTCCTCCGAAGTTGCCGGTCCCGTGACCGTGGGCGCGCGACGTCCTACCATCATCCTGCCGTCGCGCCTGCTCGATCCGGGTGCCGAAGACGATTTGAGCGCCGCGCTGGCCCACGAAATCGCGCACGTGCGCCGTCGCGATTACCTGTGCAACCTGCTGGCGGAGCTGCTGCTCTTGCCCGTCGCTTTTCATCCGCTGGCTTGGGCGATCAAGCGGCGGCTGGCCGAGAGCCGCGAACTGGCTTGCGACGAGCTGGCCGCGACGGTCCTCAACCCGGCGAGCTATGCGCGATCGCTTGTTCGCATGGCGCAGCAGATCTCCGATTTGGCCCTGCCGGTTGCGCCGGGGCCGGACTACACTTTGGGCGTCTTCGACGCCGACATTCTGGAGGAGCGTGTGATGAGACTTCTGAAACCTCGCGCCAGCATGCGTCTGGCGAAGTGCTCCCTATTCTGCGCCGCACTGAGCATTGCGGCGTCCACGGTGGTCGCGGCGGCGTTCAGCATGACGCCAGCCCAAGACAACCAGACCCGTGCGGCAGGCGAAACGAATCAGGTCAGCTCCGCGGCGCCGGGGATCGTCGCCGGTGCCGTGGCCGGCGGTGTGCAGGGCGGAGTGGGGGGCGGCGTTGTGGCAGGCGTGCCCGGTGGTGGGAAAGGTGGCGTCGGCCGCGCCATCGGTGGAGGTGTGTCGCGCGGCGTTGTGGGCGGAGTTCCGGCTGCGGGCGCGTTCAAGCATGCCGGGCAGGCATCCGCCGATCAGCAGCCGCAGGTCTCCGGGGAAGTCTCACCTTACGACAATTGGGTGAACGAGGAAGTACCCTACATCATCACTCCGGAGGAACGTGCGGCCTTCCAGAAGCTCACGACCAACGACGAACGCGACCACTTTATCGAGCAATTCTGGGAACGGCGTAATCCGAATCCCGGCAGCTCGACCAACGCGTTCAAAGAGGAGTACTATCGCCGGATCGCGTATGCCGATGAGCACTTCAAGTCGAGCGTCCGGCCCGGCTGGAGAACCGATCGCGGCCACATGTACATTATCTATGGCCCGCCCGACGAAATCGACTCCCACGTCCCCAGTAAGCCGCATTCCTTTGAGGTTTGGAGGTATGACCACCTGCAAGGTGTCGGCGACGGCGTATCCTTCATGTTCGTGGACCAGTACGGCAACGGCGACTTCGGTCTCGCCACGGCCCCGTGGAACTGGCCGGCTCCGGACAAGGCCTTTGCCGCTGGATCGCGCAAGATTCGCATCAACGGCGAGGTGACCGCGGCCAAACTGATGAGAGACACTCAGGTCGAGCCGACCTATCCCCAGGAGGCGAAGGACAAGGGAATCGAGGGGCTTGTCGTCCTCGGAGCGACCCTATCCGCCGACGGTGTGCCAACGGACCTGACGGTAGTGAGTTCACCCGACGATAGCCTGTCGAAGGCAGCGATCGAGGCCGTCAGGCAGTGGCGGTATCAGCCGACTCTGCTGAACGGCGAGCCGGTGGAAGTGGTCACCACGATCGCCGTGGATTTCCGCATGAGGAAGGACTGACTAATGGCGCGTGTGCGCCCGCCGTTCGATTTGGTGGCCGGGCAAGGTGCGCCGTGTTGCTCGCTTGTGAGTGATAATCACACCGGTTATTCTGTCAGCGGACGGAGGAGATGACGGGTCTGCTGAACAGAATCAAGACGCTCGTCGCCGCGAACCGATACCGCGTCCGCATCCACGCTGTTCGTCATATGATTGAGGAGGGGTTTGACGAAGAAAGCTTGCTGGCATCGCTGGGCGGGAAGAGCCGCATCCTTGAAAACTACGCCGCTGAAATGCGGTGCCTTGTACTCGGCCATTTCATCTCAGTAGAGGATATTCGCATGCCCCTTCACATCGTGTGCGACTATTCGGACCGGGGTTGCGTGGATCTCGTGACTGCTTACGTCCCACAGAAGCCATGGTGGGTCACACCATCGAGGCGAGGCCGGCTGACATGAAGAGATCAAGGAATGCGAAGTGTTCGGAATGCGGTGGATCGGTTCGCCGCAAGACGATAGATCAGGAATTCGAAAAGGAAGGCGTTCGAGTGAGACTCTCGGGGCTCCAGGCGTCGGTATGCGGGCGTTGCGGAGAAGTCTACTTTGAGCCCGGTGGCGCTCAACAGGTGGTTGAGGCTGTGAATTCACTATTCAGGTTGGCATTCTCTGAGCGACAACACAAGGGTACCATAACCGCAGCGCTGTCCTGATCAGTCGGGGATCTTCACCGGTACCAGCGGATTCCGCACGGCGGTCAATCGCAAATCGGCAATCGGCAATCGCCAATTACCCCATCCCAACGCCCGGCATTC
>JASHQD010000695.1 GCA_030037755.1 Terriglobia bacterium | reverse complement strand
CGTCGTCGACTTCCGGGAGCGGATGGCAGTGGATATCGATCATGCCGGGCGAAGAGTCAGTCACGTTGCTCGGAAGCAGACCCTTCAATCCAACGTATCGCGTCGGTTGAGGCGCGTCAAGGTCCCAAGACTTGGGCGGCGGTCGCTGGTTGTCGGTTGTGGGTAATTGGTTGCCGGTTGCCGGTTGACAGTTTCCCCGGGAATCGGCCGCTTCTTTCTGGACGTGTGGCTGCATCGGGCCGCTCGAGCGCAGGTCAAGCCGCCGATCGCCTACCAGTTCACGTATCGGACCCTGCAGAATACGGATTTATGGATTTTGGAATTCGGGAGTCTCGGTTCGCGACGGGGCGGATAGTCTCTCAACATTCCTGTAATGAGTAAGTTAGCTTCGATGTGGTTCGCGGTACTGTTATGGCACGCGACGTGCCATTGGATGGGCGGGCCCGCGGAACGTTCGCAAGAACTGTGGCGCGAGTCCAGATTTTAGACCCAACACCCGACGCTTTTGGGGGGAGCGAAAACTCCCCCCAATTTTTTTGTCCCCGCCGAACATCTGACTCAACAACAAGCCACGCACCGGTAATTGGCCGCCCACGCCGCGAGAGAGTCTTCGCATTTGTATTCCGACAGAACAGCACGCAGTTCCGCGTCGCCCGCTGGAGCACTCCCCGCACCATTCGCCATTCACCATTCACAATTTCCTTGGACTCGGCTGCTGCTGGGTGAGGCAATGCAATGTCCCCAGCCCCCACACGAGATCGACAGCGTGAATCCCGATCACTTGCCTGTCGGAGATAAGCTCGGCGAGGACGCCTAACGCGAGCCGATCGTTCGGGTCGTTGAAGGTGGGCACCAGCACTGCGGCGTTGGAGATATAGAAATTCGCGTAGCTCGCGGGAAGGCGCCGTCCCTGAAAATAGAGCGGCGATGGCATGGGCAGCGGAACAACTTCCGGCTTGGATCCGTCTTCGAGGCGAAGATCCTGAACGCGCTCCCAGTTCTCCTCGAGCGCGCGATAATTGGCGTCGTTGCTGTCGGGCTCGCGGCAAAGCACCAGATTCCGCGGACCCACGAAGCGGCAAAGATCGTCCACGTGGCCGTGGGTATCGTCACCCGCGATGCCGCGCCCCAGCCACAGCGTGTTGCGCGCGCCGAGGTATTGGTCGAATACCGCCTCGATTTCGCTGCGCTCGACGCCTGGATTGCGCGTCTGGATGTGCGGGTCGAGCAGGCACTCCTCGGTAGTGATCACCGATCCACGGCCGTTGACGTCTATCGCGCCGCCTTCGAGGACGAAGTTCCGGCCGTTAAGTTCGACGGACTCAAACGGCAGGCGGAGGCGGCGCGCGAGATGCCGCGCCACCTGAGCATCCCGGCGGTGATTGCGATACTTTGCCCAGCCGTTGAATCGGAACCCCGCTATGGCAAGATCGTAGCCGGTGTCGCGCGATGATCGGCCGCCTTGGCGCAGGAAAATCGGTCCGAAATCGCGCGTCCAGCCACGATCGGTGTCCACGCGGAAGAATTCCACCCGCGCCAGATCGACCCCGGCCCGGCTGAGAATAACGCGGGCGCGCCGCTCGTGCGCGGCCACATTAACAAGCACGCGAACCGTCTCGCCGCGCGTCAGATGCCGGACGATCTCGCCGTAGACCCAGGGTATGGGCCCAAACTTGCCCGGCCAGTCGGTCGTATTGTGTGGCCAGCCGATCCAGGTGGCTTCGTGCTTCTCCCACTCGGCCGGGAAGCGGTATTCAGCGCCGTTAGAAAGGGCAGGCGATAAGCGGGGGCTCACTGTTTCTCGTCGTCCAGAAAGCGCTTTGCGAGCCCCTGGTAGGCGTCCACGCGGCGGTCGCGCAGAAAGGGCCAGTTGCGGCGGACCTCCTCGATGCGGCTGAGGTCGATCTCGCCCAGAAGAATCTCCTCGCGATCCGTGCTGGCTTCCGCCACGACAACTCCAAACGGGTCGGCGATGAAGGATGAGCCCCAGAACTCGATCCCCGGCGACTCAGGCGCTCCGGCGGGCGGGGGCAGCTTCTCGTGTCCGACGCGATTCACCACGGCCACGTACGTCCCGTTGGCGATGGCGTGCGCCCGCTGGATCGTGCGCCAGGCATCGCGCTGCGCGGCACCCCACTGCTCCTTCTCGTAGGGATGCCAGCCGATCGCGGTTGGGTAGAACAGGACGCTGGCGCCGCGCAGAGCCGTCAGCCGGGCGCCTTCTGGATACCACTGGTCCCAGCAGATCAGAGTCCCGATGCGGCCGGCGCGAGTATCAAACGCGCGGAACCCAAGGTCGCCAGGGGTGAAATAGAATTTCTCGTAGTACGCCGGATCGTCCGGAATGTGCATTTACGATACAGCCCGGCATTCTGGCCGTCCGCATCGAGAATGACCACACTGTTGTGATAGAGACCTGCCGCGCGCCTTTCGAAAATCGGCGCCACGATGACGACACCGAGCTTTCGGGCGAGGCTCGCCAGCGCCTCCGTCGTCGGTCCGGGCACAGGTTCGGCAAGATCGAAGAAGGCTGCGTCTTCCCGCTGGCAGAAGTACTGGGAACGGAAGAGTTCCGGCAGAGAAATCACCTGTGCGCCCAGACGCGCAGCTTCCTCGACCCAGCCCATGGCGTGCTCGAGGTTGGCCTCAGGGTCCGGCGTACACGCCATTTGAACCAGTCCAACAATGAACTTCTCTGCAGTTTTGTTAGCCATCATCAGGGGCGCGCAAACCGTCAAAATAATGGGCGGATGCACGAATTTCCGCCCGGGCAGATTGTGGAGTCTCAAATCTACCGCACTCTCCCAATGGCGTCCATGCCCGCGCTCCGAATGAGATCATCACCCCATGCCTTGACTTTCAAACCGGGCGCTGTCTACATTCCAAGGGGAGGGCTCGACGACTTGTATCGGCACGCCTCGCACGGAGGAGGGTCTTGAGCTATCTCAAGCGTAAGGTGCTTGCCATCCAGGATGGCAGCCTTTTGCTCGTCAACGCCACCCGGGCGATTTTCACCCCACCTCGATATCACGTCGACACTTTGATGCAACTGGACGTGATGGGCGTCGCGTCCCTGCCCATCGTGCTGCTGGTTGGATTCTTCACCGGCGCCGTGCTCGCCCTGCAGAGCTACCGTACCCTGGAGCGTTTCGGCGAAGTGGGGATTCTCGGCGAAATGGTGGGCCTGTCGGTGGTGCTCGAGCTTGGCCCCGTGCTGACGGCCGTGGTCATGGCCGGCCGCAACAGCTCGGGCATGGCCTCCGAGCTCGGGTCGATGCTGGTGAGCGAGCAGGTCGACGCTCTGCGGGCGATGGGAACCGATCCTGTGCGGAAGCTGGTGGCGCCGCGGCTTTTCGCCATGTTGATCATGCTTCCTCTGCTGACGATTCTCTCCGACTTTGTGGCGCTGGTGGGCGGCTACTTCATCGCCATCACCATCGCGCACCTGACCGGCGCCCAGTACTGGAGTGCGTTCTATCAGAACATCGGCTATCACGACATCACGCAGGGCCTGATCAAACCTGTGGTGTTCGCGATCGTAGTGGCCCTCGTGGGCTGCTATTTCGGACTTAGCACGACGGGCGGCACCGAAGGGGTCGGACGCTCGACAACCCAGGCGGTGGTTGTTTCCATCGTGCTCATCATCATGCTGGATTTTCTCATCACGCAGTTTTTGATCGGGATCGGATTCGCCTGAGAAACAAGCCTGAGCGGAAAGGAAAACGCGAAGTGAGAGCGAAGCAGGGGGCATCAACCCGGCTGAAGAGCCCGGAGAACCCGACCGCGGTCGAGCGCCCTGACCTGCCGTTGAGCGCCCGGACCGAATGGGCAAGAGGTTAGGGTGGCGGCATCTTCCATTATCCCGCCTGCAGCCGATTCCGCGGCGCACCCCGCCATCGAGTTGCGCGAGATTTCACTGGCGTTCGACGAGAAACGCGTCCTCGAGGCCATCTCATTCGACGTGCCCCGCGGCGCCACCTCGGTTCTGATGGGCGTGTCGGGATCGGGCAAGTCCGTCCTTCTTAAAGTGATGCTCGGGTTGATCAAGCCCGATTCCGGGGAGGTTCTGATCGAGGGCGAGAACATCACGCCGAAGAGCGAAGTGGAGCTCTATGCCTTCCGGCGCCGCATGGGGATCGTTTTCCAGGAGGGCGCGCTTTTTGATTCGCTCTCCGTGTACGAAAACGTTTCCTACCGCCTCCGCGAGGACGGCAAGCTCGAGGAAGATGCCATCGAGCAGCGCGTCCGCCAGGTGCTGGGATTTGTGGAACTCGAAGACGCCATCTACAAGATGCCCGCCGAGCTCTCCGGCGGCATGCGACGGCGGGTGGCGATCGCGCGGGCGATCATCAGCCATCCGCCCATCATGCTCTACGACTCGCCCACGGCGGGCCTCGATCCCGTCACGGCCCATACGATCGACTCCCTGATCGCCAAGATGCGGGATGTCGAACACGCGACTTCCATCGTGGTCACACAGCGGATTCAGGATGCCCTGATGCTTTCCGGATTCGTATACTCGACCGATATTCAGGGGCTGCGTCCTCTCACCGAAAAGGATGGACACCACGCAGCCGAGGCCACGCAATTCCTGGTTCTTAAAGACGCGGGCGTGTATTTCCGGGGCAACCGGCAGGAGATTCTGACGGCAAAGGATCCGTATCTTCGGGGATTCGTCAAGTGAAGACGCCCCGATGAAGGACCGGTTCTAGCGCGGGAGCGGCGCCGGGCCGCTCGGAAACGGAGAAGGGAAGATGCCTCAGCGGAAAGAGATCCAGTGGGCGCAGTTACGCGTGGGAATCACGGTCTCCGTATGCCTGATCATTCTGATCGCCGGCATCTTCGTCGTCAGCGGGCAAATCGGCTTTGTCACCCGCAAGTATACGCTGAGAGCCTACTTTGCCACGGCGGCTCAACTCCGGCCGGGATCGCAGGTGGATCTGGCGGGAATTCCCGTGGGCACGGTGAAATCCGTCAACATTTCCGATTCTCACGACCCCAACCGGGCCGTCATAATCGCATTGAGTATCGGCCGCAAGTACCAGGACGAGATCCGCCAGGACTCTGAAGTTGATCAGACCACGGCCGGCCTTCTGGGCGAGAGCTATCTGGACATCTCGCGCGGCACTCCAGGCCAGCCGGTCATTCCCGACAACGGAGAGATCAAGGCCCGCCAGGAAGCGGATATCAAGCAGGTGATGAAGAACGCCAACGACGTGGTCTCGAATCTCACCGTGCTCAGCGCGCGGCTCAACGATATGACCAACCAGATCACGCAAGGCAAGGGATCGATCGGCAAGATGCTCTACGATGAATCGCTTTACAACGAGTTGCGCGATGCTGCGAAGTCTGCCAATGAGATTGTCTCCAGTGTTCAGCAGGGCCAGGGCACGATCGGGAAGTTTATCGCCGATCCGACTTTCTATAACAGGACGGTTGATACTCTGAACCGGCTGAATCAGTTCCTGGACCAGGCCCAGAACGGGCAGGGAACCCTGGGCAGAATTGTGAGCGATCCCGCTCTGTACAATCAACTCAAGGACCTCTCCGCCAAGCTGAACACGATGGTCGACAACGTCAACAAGGGGCAGGGGACGCTGGGCAAGCTGGTAACAGACAAGGAGCTTTACGACCGCATGAGCTCGACGATGGCGCACGTCGACACGATCACCGGGCGAATCGACAACGGCACCGGCACGCTGGGCAAGCTTTCGACCGACGACACGCTGTACAAGAACCTGAGCGCCAGCAGCGAATCGCTGCGCGCCTTTCTGGCGGAATTCCGCAAGAATCCGAAAAAGTACCTGTCGATTCGGGTCCACATTTTTTAGCAGGTCTCTTGAATCCAGAATCCGGAATCCGGAATCCGGAATCTGTAATCTGTAATCTGTAATCTCTGATCCCTGGAGAGTAGGGAATAGGGAGTCGGGAGTAGGGAATAGGGGGGTCGGGAATAGGGAATAGGGAATAGGGAATAG
>JASHQD010000694.1 GCA_030037755.1 Terriglobia bacterium | reverse complement strand
CAGGCGATGGTGAAGCTGCAGATTGCAGCGGGCAAGGCGACGCCGGCGCCGCCGGTGGGTCCGGCGCTCGGCCAGCACGGCGTCAACATCATGGATTTCTGCAAGTCGTTCAACGCCAAGACGTCGGGCAAGGACCAGGAAGGCCTGATCATCCCCGTCGTGATCACGATTTATTCGGACCGCACGATCAGTTTCGTGACCAAGACTCCGCCCGCCGCAGTGCTCTTGAAGCGCGCGGCCGGCATCGCCAAGGGTTCGGGCGAGCCTAACAAGAACAAGGTCGGCAAGGTGACCGAGAAGCAGGTCGAGGAAATCGCCAAGACGAAAATGCCCGATCTGAATGCGCGCGACCTCGCGGCCGCGGTTGCGACCGTGAAGGGCACGGCGCGCAGCATGGGACTCGAAGTCGTGGCTTAATCCGCAGATTGCGCGGATTACGCAGATTGAACTGTTGCAGACAGGCGATCGTGATTGCGGCGAGGTAACAAAGGCAGCGAGAACTCAAATGGCTGGTGTAAGGCGTTGCATCGACTTTGATATTGTGCCGTGCGGGCGAAGGGAAAGGTAGAGCGGAGCGTCGAGTTCGCACGGAGGGAATCGGTGAAATCTGCGAAATCTGCGGATTACAGGAGTTAGAGCAATGGGAAAGAAATACGAAGCTGCCGCCAAGCTGGTCGAAAAGCCGGCCTACACACTGAACGAGGCCATGCCGCTTCTGAAGAAGGCCTCCTTCGCGAAATTTGACGAGACCGTCGAGGTGTCGATGCGACTGGGCGTCGATCCCAAGCACGCCGACCAGATGGTGCGCGGCACGGTCGTCCTGCCGCACGGGCTCGGTAAGACCAAGCGCGTGATCGTGATCGCGTCGGGAGAGAAGGTGCGTGAGGCGCGCGAAGCCGGCGCTGACGAGGTGGGCGGCGACGACCTGGTTCAGAAAATCCAGGGCGGCTGGATGGATTTTGACGCCGTGATCGCCACTCCGGACATGATGAAATCGGTCGGCCGGTTGGGTAAGGTCCTCGGTCCGCGCGGCTTGATGCCGAATCCGAAGACCGGCACGGTCACGGTCGACGTCGAAAAGGCCGTACACGAAGTGAAGGCCGGCAAGGTGGAATTCCGCGTCGACAAGACCGGGATCATTCACTCCGCGGTCGGCAAAGTGTCATTCGACGCGGCGAAGCTTGAAGAAAATGCCCAGGCGCTCATCCAGACTGTGATCAAGGCCAAGCCGGCGACGGCCAAGGGGCGTTACGTGAAGAGCATCGTGCTCTCGTCCACGATGGGACCGGGAATTCACATCGATCTGGCTTCCGTGGAGGCCGCGTAGCTGTAGCGTCGCCTGTCCGAGGCGCGCAAATCGCGGGCGAAGACGCCCGCGCTACAGCAGGCATCCGGACTTTCAGGAGAGGATACGGCATGAAAAAGGACGAGAAAGCGAAGCAGGTGGACTCCGTCCGGGAGGAGCTTTCCCGGGCTAAAAGCGTGATCCTCTCGCAGTTCGAGGGCATCACCGTGGCGCAGGACTTCGAGCTGCGGCGCAAAGTCGCGGCGGCGGGCGCGAAGTACCACGTGGTCAAGAACAGCCTGATCGAACGCGCGGCCCAAGGCACACCCGCGGAGCCGCTGGTTACGGGCAGGCTGAAGGGCACAACTTCGGTGGCCGTGACCGAGACCGATCCGGTTGCCCTGGCAAGGGTCCTGACGGCATACGCCAAGGAGAATCCGGTCCTGGTGTTCAAGACCGGGGTGGTCGAGGGGCGGGTGGTTTCGCTCGCGGACCTTTCGGCGCTCGCCACGTTGCCTTCCCGCGAAGCGTTGTTGGCCAAGGCTTTATTCCTGATCAATTCGCCCGCCACGCGCGTGGCGTCGGCGGTATCGGCCGTGGCGCGCAATCTCGCCTTTGTGATCAAGCAGGCGGTGGACGAGAAGAAGTTCGCCGAGGGGTAAGACAGGATTTCAGGGTTTGGTGGACGAGTTCTGAAAACATCCAGGAGGGTAGAAGAAAATGTCTGAGCGTGTCGAGAAGATCGTTGAGGAGATCAAGGGGCTTAGCCTGCTCGAGGCAGCCGATCTGGTGAAGCGGCTGGAGGAGGTTCTGGGCGTGTCGGCGGCAGCGGCGGCTCCGGTGATGGTGGCGGGTGCGGCGGCGGGCGGGCCGGCCGCAGGCGCGGCGCCGGCCGAGGAGAAGACCGAGTTCTCCGTGGTCTTGACGGCGGTTGGCGCGAATAAGATCAACGTTATCAAGGCCGTACGCGAAGTGACCAGCCTGGGCCTGAAGGAAGCGAAGGACCTGGTTGACGGCGCCCCGAAGCCCATCAAAGAGGGCGTGAATAAGGAAGAGGCCGAGGCCATCAAGAAGAAGTTCACTGAAGCCGGCGCCACGGTTGAAGTAAAATAGGCTTGAAGCGAAAAAGGGCCGCCGGCGAAGGGCGGCCCCAGCATCCCATCGATCCGCCGCCGGTACCAGAACCGGTGGCGCGACGTTCTTTTTTGAGCTTGATGGAGGGGAAGTGGATCTCCACGCTGCATCCTCGTCCACAAGGTCCGCATCTACTTACTCAGGGACCGGATCACCACAGTTGAATTGTCTTCTGAGATTTCAGGCGAGGAGCCACGATGCAGAACGGCGGGAACGGCGCTTCGCGTCAACGCATTAATTTCTCCAAAATCCCAACGGCTATCCAGATTCCGAACCTCATCGAGGTGCAGCGGCGCTCGTACGAGCGTTTTCTGCAGATGAATCTGCTGCCCAACGAGCGCGAGGATATCGGGCTTCAGGCGGTGTTCAACTCCGTCTTCCCGATCACCGATTTTCGCGGGGTCTCGCAGCTCGATTTCGTGGACTACTCCATCGGCAACTGGGAATGCAAGTGCGGCGCCCTGCGAGGACTGCACCACCTGCGCTCCACCTGCAAGAACTGCGGCCACACGGTAATCACCGATCCCTTCAAAGCGGGCGACGTGCTCTGCACCAAGTGCGGCACGTTCAATCAGAACGTGGTTACGTTCTGCAACAAGTGCGGCGACCCCGTCGCGTTGCAGCTCAAGTACGACGTGGACGAATGCCAGGAGCGCGGCATGACCTTCGCGGCGCCGCTGAAGGTCACCATCCGCCTGACGCTCTACGACAAGGACCCGGAGTCGGGCCAGAAGACCATCCGCGACATCAAGGAGCAGGAAGTCTACTTCGGCGAAATCCCGCTGATGACCGAGCACGGCACGTTCATTATCAACGGCACCGAGCGCGTGATCGTCAGCCAGTTGCATCGCTCGCCGGGCGTCTTCTTTGAGACGAATTCATCCAAGACGTACTTCCTGGGCAAGATCATTCCCTATCGCGGCTCCTGGGTGGAATTTGAATACGATACCAAGAACCTGCTCTACGTCCGCATCGACCGCAAGCGGAAGTTTCTGGCGACGATTTTCCTGCGCGCGCTCGGCCTGAAGCAGGATTCCGAGGTCATCAAGGCCTTCTACCAGGTGGAGAGCCTTTCGCTTCAGGATCGCAAGCTCTTCTGGCACGTTTCCGACGGGCTGCTGGGCAATAAGCTCTCGAAGGCCGTAGAGCACCCGCGGACGCACGATCCGATCGTGGCTGCCGGACGCAAGATCACCCCTTCGCTGATGAGCGAAATTCGCAAGGCGCACGTCACGCAGGTCGAGGTATCGCCACACGATCTCGAGGGCGCGTATGCCGCGGCCGACGTGGTGGACAGCACGACCGGCGAGGTCCTGCTCGAGACCAACAACGAGCTGACGCCCGAAATCCTCAGCGCGATTCAGGAAGCGCGCGTGCCCGAGATTCAGATCTTCTTCCCGGAGCGCGACGACGTGGGCAGCGTGGTCAGCCAGACGGTCAAGAAAGACACTCTGCGCACGCCGCAGGAAGCCCTGATCGAGCTGTACAAGAAGATGCGGCCCGGCGATCCCCCCACGGCGGACACGGCCGCGGCGCTGTTCACCGGAATGTTCTTCGATCCGCGCAAATACGACTTCTCGCGCGTCGGCCGCCTGAAGTTCAACATCAAGCTCGGTTACTACACGCGACTCAAGGCGCGCATGGCCGACAAGGCGGCGAGCTTCGAGGTCGAGTATCCCGGCAACCTGCCACACGAGAACTTCTACCTGGTCGTCGACCAGGAGAAGATCTTCGTCGGCAAACGCGACGGCACCGCTTGCAGCGACGTGGTCCGCGGTTGTGAGGGCACGCTCGCGACCGATCACTCCGAGGGCGCGGTGGTCCAGCTTCCGCTCGACAAGCGGACGCTCGATCCCGAGGATTTCCTCTCCAGCATCCGCTACCTGCTGAAACTGCGGAAGAATCCGGGCGGCAACTACATTGCGGATGACATCGATCACCTCGGCAATCGCCGCGTTCGCGCCGTCGGCGAGTTGCTTGAAAACCAGTTCCGTATCGGCCTGGTGCGCATGGAGCGCGCGATCAAGGAAAAGATGTCCGTGTACCAGGAAATGTCCACGGCCATGCCGCACGACCTGATCAACGCCAAGCCGGTGATGGCTGCGATCCGCGAGTTCTTCGGATCGTCGCAGCTCTCGCAGTTCATGGATCAGACCAACCCGCTGTCGGAGATCACGCACAAGCGGCGGCTTTCCGCTCTCGGTCCGGGCGGACTTTCGCGTGAGCGCGCCGGGTTCGAAGTCCGCGACGTGCACCCGACGCACTACGGGCGCATCTGCCCGATCGAGACGCCGGAAGGTCCGAACATCGGGCTGATCTCGTCACTCTCTTGCTACGCCCGCATCAACGAGTACGGGTTCATCGAGAGCCCGTATCGCAAGGTGCGAAACGGCGTCGTCCTCGATTACGTCACCATCACTCATGGTGGCGACGGCCCGTGGCGCCTCGGCGAGCACGTAGAACTGAACCAGGTGCGGAAAGAGAACGAGGATCTGCGCGAGCGCCGGAAGAAAGCCGTGGAGTACGAGCCGTTCTCGTTCTACCTCTCGGCTTGGGAAGAGGACCTGCATATCATCGCGCAGGCGAACGTGCCGGTGGACGATCGTGGGCGCATTCTGAACGATCTGGTGAACGCGCGCCAGGCGGGCAACTTCGTCCTGGTGCCGCGCGACAAGGTGGACTACATCGACGTCAGTCCGAAACAGCTCGTCAGCGTGGCGGCATCGCTGATTCCGTTCCTCGAAAACGACGACGCCAACCGCGCGCTGATGGGTTCGAACATGCAGCGCCAGTCGGTGCCGCTGCTGCGCGCCCAGGCGCCGCTGGTCGGCACGGGGATGGAAGAGGTCACCGCTCGCGACTCAGGCGCGGTGGTCGTGGCGCGCCGGCCCGGCGTGGTCGATAGCGTCGACAGCGAACGTATCATCGTGCGCGTCGAGGGCGACGGCCAGAGCGGCCACATGTCGCGCGAGGTGGGCGCCGACATTTACCAGCTCATCAAGTTCCGCCGCTCGAACCAGAACACCTGCATCAACCAGAAGCCGATCGTGCACTGCGGGCAGCGCGTGCGCGCGGGCGATGTGCTCGCTGACGGTCCCTGCACCGACCGCGGCGAGCTGGCGCTCGGGCGCAACGTACTGGTGGCTTTCATGCCCTGGCGCGGCTACAACTTTGAAGACGCCATCCTGGTGAGCGAGAAGCTGGTGCGCGAGGATTCCTACACCTCGATCCACATCGAGGAGTTCGAAATCGAAGCGCGCGACACCAAGCTCGGTCCCGAGGAAATCACGCGCGACATTCCGAATCTCGGCGAGACGCTGCTGCGCGATCTCGACGAGAGCGGGGTGATCCGCATCGGCGCCTATGTGAAACCGGGCGACGTCCTGGTGGGCAAGGTAACGCCCAAGGGCGAAACCCAGCTCACGCCCGAAGAGAAGCTGCTGCGCGCCATCTTCGGCGAGAAGGCCGGCGACGTGCGCGACGCCTCGCTGACGTGCCCGCCGGGAATCGAAGGCATCGTGGTCGACGTCAAGATCTTCTCCCGCAAGGGACAGGAGAAAGACGAGCGCGCCAAAGCGATCGAAGGCGCCGAAGTCGAGCGCCTGGAGAAGAACCTCAGCGACGAGGTCCGGATCCTCAACGACGAACGCTTGAAGCGTCTGCTGGCGCTGCTCGACGGCGAGGCGCTGCTCGCCGACCTGCACGACGAGAAGACCAACAAGCGGTTATTTGGCAAAGGCACCGTCCTCGATCGTGAAGTCCTCGGCGATCCGCGCATGACGCTGCGCAACCTGAAGCGCATCCGCATCGCCAAGAAGGACCCGACGCTGTTCGAGCGCATCGACGAGATCGAAGAGATGACCTCGCGGCAGCTCGATATCCTGCGCAAGATCACCGAGGAGAAGGTTCAGAAGCTGAAGAAGGGCGATGAACTGCCGCCAGGCGTGATCAAACTGGTGAAATGCTACATCGCCATGAAGCGCAAGCTCTCGGTCGGCGACAAGATGGCTGGACGGCACGGCAACAAGGGCGTGATTGCACGCATTCTTCCGGAAGAGGACATGCCCTACATGCCCGATGGCACTCCGGTCGAGGTGGTTCTGAATCCCCTGGGCGTTCCGTCCCGCATGAACGTGGGACAGATCCTCGAAACGCATCTCGGTTGGGCAGCTCATGAACTCGGCCAGAAACTCAGCGGATTGCTTTCCCAGGAGAAACGGGCCGAACTCGCCCGCAAGGAACTCAAAGGCCTGATGCGCAACGGCCTGAGCGAGAAGCTCTCTGAGATGAGCGATGAGGACGTCATCGAGCTGGCCCGCGCCTATCGGGAGGGGATCCCCTTCGCCACGCCGGTCTTTGACGGCGCCAGCGAAAAGGAGATCAAGCAGTACCTGACCGATGCCGGCTTGCCGACCTCCGGCAAGATCCAGCTTTACGACGGCATGACCGGCGACCGTTTCGAGCAGGAAGTTACCGTAGGCTACATTTACATGCTCAAGCTCTCGCACCTGGTGGACGACAAGATTCACGCGCGGTCCATCGGCCCGTATTCGCTCATCACCCAGCAGCCGCTGGGCGGCAAGGCCCAGTTCGGCGGCCAGCGCTTCGGCGAAATGGAAGTCTGGGCGCTTGAAGCTTACGGCGCGGCTTACATCCTGCAGGAGCTCCTGACGGCGAAGTCCGACGACGTCTACGGCCGCGCGAAGATCTACGAGGCCATCGTCAAGGGCGAAGCGGCCATCGAGCCCGGGGTGCCGGAATCGTTCAACGTTCTGGTCCGCGAGCTCCAGAGTCTCTGCCTCGACGTTGAGTTGCTGCGGAAGCCCAAAGAAAACCTGATCCCGGCCGGCGCCGAGACGAAATAGGGGCGAATGGCGGCAGGGACCTTTTGACGAAGCGAGGCCTCAGGTGACTGAAAGTGAAGCGCTTCCATTGTTGGAAGTGCTGGAAAAGCCGCCGGGATCGGGTTTTGCGTTGAACGGTGATCTTTCGTTGTTATGCCATCAAACGAGCGGCGCAGAGGAGTCGACGCTCGAATCTTCCAACTCCTCGGTTAGGAGGCAACCTTGTTCCGTAGCAGTCCATATGACCGTGTCAGCCTGATTGGAGAATTTGACAGCATCCGGATCAGCCTGGCTTCACCGGAGAAGATCCGGTCCTGGTCTCACGGCGAGGTGACCAAGCCGGAGACCATCAATTACCGGACGTTCAAGCCCGAGCGCGACGGCTTGTTCTGCGCCCGCATCTTCGGGCCTGTAACCGACTGGGAGTGCTTGTGCGGCAAGTACAAGCGCATGAAGCACCGCGGTGTAATCTGCGACAAGTGCGGTGTGGAAGTCACGCTTTCCAAGGTGCGCCGCGAACGCCTGGGCCATATCGAACTAGCCTCGCCCTGCTCGCACGTCTGGTTCTTCAAGGGCCTGCCCAGCCGCATCGGCCACCTGCTTGACATCTCCCTGCGCGATCTGGAACAGGTGCTCTATTTCGAAAAGTACGTGGTCATCGATCCCGGTGAGGCGCCGGTGAAGGAAGGCGAACTGCTCGCCGACGACCGTTATCGCGAGCTGCGCACGCAGTTCCCCGGCAAATTCCGCGCCGGAATGGGCGCCGAGGCGATCAAGGAACTTCTGAAGCGCGTGGACGTGGCCGCTCTCGCGGATGAATTGCGCGAGAAAATGAAAACCGACCCCTCGCAGCAGAAGCGCATAAAGTACGCCAAGCGCCTCAAGGTGCTGGAAGCGTTCCGCAAGTCCGGCAATCGCCCCGAGTGGATGATTCTCGACGTGCTGCCGGTGATCCCACCCGAGCTGCGGCCGCTGGTCCCGCTCGACGGCGGGCGCTTCGCAACCTCCGATCTGAACGATCTGTACCGGCGCGTCATCAACCGGAATAACCGCCTGAAGAAACTGATGGAGCTGCATGCTCCTGACGTTATCGTGCGGAATGAAAAGCGCATGCTGCAGGAAGCGGTGGACGCGCTGTTCGATAACGGCCGCCGCGGACGCGTGCTGCGCGGCACCAACAATCGTCCGCTCAAGTCGCTATCCGATACGCTCAAAGGCAAGCAGGGCCGCTTCCGCCAGAACCTGCTCGGCAAGCGCGTGGACTACTCCGGCCGCTCGGTCATCGTGGTCGGCCCCGAGCTGAAACTGCACCAGTGCGGACTGCCGAAAAAGATGGCGCTGGAGCTCTTCAAGCCGTTCATCTATCACCGGCTCGAGCAGTCCGGCGTCTGCACCACGATCAAGGCCGCGAAGGAAATGGTGGAGCGTCAGGAACCGATGGTGTGGGACATCCTCGAGGACGTCATCCGCGATCATCCGGTGCTTTTGAATCGCGCTCCCACGCTGCACCGGCTTGGCATTCAGGCGTTTGAGCCGCTGCTCGTCGAAGGCAAGGCCATCAAGATTCACCCGCTGGTCTGCACCGCCTTCAACGCGGATTTCGACGGCGATCAGATGGCGGTCCACATTCCGCTTTCGCCCGAGGCGCAGATCGAAGCTTCGGTGCTGATGCT
>JASHQD010000693.1 GCA_030037755.1 Terriglobia bacterium | reverse complement strand
CGAGCCTATGGGATCGCCGACTTGCGGGAACTCGTGCGCGTGGACTGGCGATTGTCCGAGAAGAATGTGCGGTCGGTGGAGCGCGCCCTGATCAACCTGCCACACCGGCCGATCAAGACTTCGGATCGCCGCCACCGCGCCGTCCTGCAACAATTCCGCGCCTTTCGCGCCCGCGATCCGCACGGCCCGGCGACGTTCTACGAGGGAAAGGAGACCTGGTTCTAAGCTAGGGTGTGAGGCTACAAGTCCTGAACGTTGCCGCCCTCGCCGTCGAGATCAATGCGCATCACCCACTCGGCATTCAGACGGTTGGCCTTGATCCATTTCTCAACGGTCTCCTGGTCGGGGGCTTCAACCTCGAGAAGCATGCGGCCGCCGAGCTGGCCGGCGACGGCGCGCCGCACGTTGACTTCGCGGGCGGCCATTGCCTCTGACATCAACTTGCGCAGAGCCTGCTTGGTCAGGCAAGCCGTCGTGTGCGCGGAAAAATAAAGCGGCATAGGGATCAGCTCCGTCGAAAACACGCCTCGTCACTCGTCTCTCGCCGTTCTAGCCACTAGCCTAGCCAGTTGACTATGGCCTTGCCTGCAGCGCGTCGAGCAGCAGCGACGCCTTTTCGGCGAGTTCCTTGGCCTTCAGCAGATTGTGGTCCTTCAGGGCCTGCTCCGACTGGCTCACGAACGCGCGCGCATCGTCCAGGATCTGCTTGTCAGCGGGCGCGGAATTGGCGTCGATGAGCCCGTCGATGCGCTTCCGGATGTCGGCCTGGCTCGCCGCGATATCACTTTCGCTGGCCGCGGACGCTGCCGGCTCAAGCGGCGGCGCCTGGGCGGTGTCGACCGGCGGGACTGTCTCGGGCTCGGTGGGCTCTTCCGAAGCGTGCGAATCGGGCTTCGGCCTCGGCGGCTTTTTTGCCGGTGGCTGGGTTGGCGCCGTGGACGTGACGCTGGTCGCGGCCGGTTGCGGAACCGTAATCGTCGCCGGCACAGGCGCTTCGATCGTCAGCGTCTCGGTCGAGGGCGCAGCACTTTCCTTCGCGTCCGGCTGCGAGGCCGGCGCAGGCGGTTGAACGTACACGATTCCCGGCTGGGTTTGCCGCTTAGGACAACCGCCAAGAAGGACAACGAGAACAACAGGAACGATCGCCTTTGATCCCAAGCTCACCTTGATTGTACCACCACCTCCGATCTCCGCTATGATGGTTTGCTGGCCGGAACGAGGAGTACACCGATGACAAAACAAGAGCTGCTCAAGAAGAAGGACGCGTATATCTTCCCTTGCGTTACCACTTATTATTCCGAACCGTTCATCGCCGGCCGCGCGCAGGGGCACCACGTCTGGGACATCGATGGCCGCCAGTACCTCGACTTCTTCGGTGGGATCCTCACCATCAGCGTGGGTCACTGCAATCCCAAGGTTACGAGCAAAATCAAAGAGCAGACGGACCGGCTGCAGCACGTTTCGACCGCCTACATTACCGAGCCGGCCGTGGCGCTGGCCGAGAAACTGGCCCAGATTACTCCCGGGCGCCTGCAAAAGAGCTTTTTCACCAACAGCGGCACCGAGGCCAACGAAAAAGCAATCCTGCTGGCGCGCATGGCCACTGGAAGTTTTGATGTCGTAGCCCTGCGTCACGCCTACAGCGGTTCCTCGCAGCTCGCCAAGGCGGTCACCGCCCTCTCCAATTACCGCAAAAGCGGCGTGATCAGCGTCGGCATCTCGCATGCTCTGAATCCCTACTGCTACCGCTGCCCGTTCAAGCTTACCTATCCCGAATGCGGAGTCGCCTGCGCCCACGATGTGGAAGATACGATCCGCACCACAACCTCGGGATCGATCGCCGCATTCATCGCCGAGCCCATCCAGGGCGTGGGCGGATTCATCACGCCGCCGCGCGAATACTTCAAAATCGTGTTCACCATCGTGAAGAAATACGGCGGCCTGTTCATTTCTGACGAGGTCCAGACGGGCTTCGGACGCACCGGCAAGACGTGGTTCGGCATCGAGCACTGGGAAGTCGAGCCCGATATCGTGACCTGCGCCAAGGGTCTGGCGAACGGCACGCCGGTCGGGGCCACGGTCGCCACGCCGGAAGTGGCCGACAGCTTCAAGGGCGCCACCATCTCGACTTTCGGCGGTAATCCGGTCACCGCGGTGGCCGCGCAAGCCACCATCGAGGTGATCGAAGAAGAACACTTGCTCGAAAATGTCGATCGCGTGGGCGCGTACTTCCGCAAAAAGCTCGAAGCGCTGCAGGAGAAATATCCGCTGATCGGCGACGTGCGCGGCATGGGCCTGATGCAGGGACTCGAGCTGGTCAAGGATCGAAAATCGAAGGAGCCCGCTGCGCAGGAGACCAACCAGTTCATGGAACGCTGCCGCGCGAACGGCCTGCTGATCGGCAAGGGCGGTCTTTTTGGAAATGTCATTCGTCTCTCGCCGCCGTTGAACATCGCCGAAGCCCAGGTCGACGATGCCATCGCGCGCATGGACAAGTCGCTGGCGGAAATGTAGCTCCGAGTTCGGAGTTCGAAGTTCGGAGTTCGAAGTTGGGGGTTTGAATCCGAAATTCGGAATCGTTGACTGTTCCCGCAGGTTCGGGACTCGAAAACCGAAAAGCGAAATTCGAAAACTCGAAAAGCGACTTTGGAGAAACTGCGAGCACCGGCAACCGGGCGCCCTCACCCAAGCTCCGGAAACCGAACCCTGAACTTCGATTTCGAGTTTTCGACTTGTTGACCCTCGAACCGCAACACTCAGCGGCGGCACCTTGTCATCCGTCGCTTTTTTGTAAGGGGCGATCAGCTCGTGGTAAAGGTGGATGGCCTCGCCCGGTTCATGGTCGAGGATCAGGGCTTCCTGGAAGCCGAGCCGGCGATGAAGATCGCGCCAGGTCTTCGCGGGCAAAGCGTCCCGACTGATAGCGGCGATCTGCGCTGCCGCTTTGGGGTCGTTGAGCTTTTCGAGATCGCCAAGCGCGAGAGCGATGGCACGTGTACTGAGAGCTTTATGAGGGGACATGGTAAACCTCCAGACGCCCGGGCCGGCCGAGAAGCGCAAAGGCGGGATTTCCCCCTGAAGTTCCTCCAAAGTAATGTAGCCCGCGCCGCCGGAAGGCGCTGTGGCACAGGTCACTGTACCTGTTGATGGATTTGGATTGAACCACCAAAGTAAGGGCGGTGGCCACGAAATGAAGGGCGATCCCGTTCCGCGCTACGCAGCCGTCAGCGGCAACGCGAGGCTCACCCTGAGGCGCACCCAGGCCAGGAAAAAGGAGCGTGAGGTGCGTGCGAAAGGGTGCGGCTTCAGCCGCGCCGAGGCGCGCAAGCAACCAAGAGGCGGCTTTAGCCGCTGGGGCCATTCTCAGAGGCTAAAGCCTCCGACACAACCTGCCACGCTCGATCGGCGGGCCTGAAGGCCCGCCCTTTCAAGCCCCAACTTCCCTTCGATGCCCTCGCGTTTCGAGGGCCCTGCCTTTCAGACTCGCGCCGCCAAGCCGATCGAAGGTGTATTCGCTTGCGTTTCAAACAGATCGATGTTGCTCGGGGCGCGGTGACACGGGTCGAATCGTGACAATGCCCGGCATACAGGTCTGTGCCACCTGCAATATACAGCACTACGTTCCACCCCTTAAGGGGTTTACCTGATTGCCCCTAGTCCCGAGGTACCGGAAACTGGACGCTAAGCATTGCAAGTATCTGAGAAAGGGTCAGTTACACTCGCGCCGCTGAATGTGGAGGTGGGACCCATGGAGCTACGCCAATACGACCTTTACGAGATTGTGCCTGGCGGCCGGCCGCGTTGGATCGGGGCTGCAGCCAATCTGGAGCACGCTCGCGCGAGATTGAGAGATCTCGCCGCCGCCTCGACGGGAATCGATTATTTCGTCCGCGAGTTCCGCTCTGGTGTGGTCGTGGCGGTCGCATCACGTCCGATCGCGTCGGCGAGGTCGCCGGTTGTGAGGCCGAAATCGGCCCCAATCCGGGAGACGGCGAAATCCAGTTCGATCACTTTGCATTCCGCGCACGTGACCCGGATGTAAGCGCCATTTTTCGTTTGCGGCCGGAGAGGGAAGAGGAGCGAAGTTCGTCCGCAAGAAAACTGATCACCTTATGCTCGTCAGGGGGAAGAACGCACGCATAGGGAATAGCTCGCGCGCTGCCAGTCACGCGCGTCAGCGACCGTCCGGCAGAACCAGCACGCGCAAATTCAATCCGATTTTGCCGGCCGGCGGCCGCGACGATGAGCGGTGTCCGGGCACAGGCAGCTTGCGCGAAAGGGGATGACGAAAAGGCGGCTTGCACGGGCCGTGGGCCCGGCCAGCGCGGGAAGAAAATGTCGACATAGGGGCTGCCCCTATGGCCGACCACGTGCCAATCACAAAACCCGGGGCGATTCCCCCCCCTTCGCCCCTATGTGAGAGCCCAGCACGGGATCGGTCACAGGGGCCGGCCCTACGTCGACATCAAGTCGAGAGCCGAGAGTCGACAGTTGACAGTCGGCAGTCAGCTGACTGTTGCTGTCGACGGTCGACTTTTCGACTTCTTTGGTCCCGGCTGTTCGGGATTGAGATTTGAGAGGAGCGCCATGCGCACACAAGCGACGGGTACTTCAAAGACAAACGGCGGCGCCACAGCTCCTCCGGCGGGGCTGCAGCAGTCGGAGCTGCTTCAGGCGCTGCAGGCGGTGCGGTCCGGCGACTTCTCCGTGCGTCTGCCGGGCGATCGCACCGGAATCGACGGGAAGATCGCGGACACGTTCAACGAGATCGTGATTGCGAATGCGCGCATGGCGGCGGAGCTGAAGCGAGTCGGACAGGTGGTCGGCAAGAATGGCCAGACCAGCCAGCGCGCCAGGTTCCAGCCCCTCGGCGGGGAATGGGCGGAGATGGAAGGTTCGATCAACGGCTTGATCGATGACCTGCTATGGCCCACTACGGAAGTCACGCGCGCAGTGTCTGCCGTCGCCCAAGGCGACCTGCTGCGTACTGTGCCCCTGGAAGTCGGCGGCCGCAAGCTCGAGGGCGAATTCCTGCGATCCGCGACCATCGTCAACACCATGATCGAGCAGCTGGTGGTGTTCACATCCGAAGTGACGCGCGTGGCGCGCGAGGTCGGTACCGACGGCAAGCTCGGCGGCCAGGCCGAAGTCCGCGACGTGAGCGGCGTGTGGAAAGACCTCACGGACAGCGTGAACTTCATGGCCAACAGCCTGACAGCCCAGGTGCGTAACATCGCCGACGTCACCATCGCGGTCGCCAGCGGCGACTTGTCGAAGAAAGTCACTGTGGACGTTCGCGGCGAAATTTTGCAGCTCAAGGAAGCCATCAACACCATGGTGGACCAGCTGCGGTCGTTCGCCAGCGAAGTGACGCGCGTGGCGCGCGAAGTGGGCACCGAAGGACGCCTGGGCGGCCAGGCCGTCGTCCCCGGCGTCGCCGGCACGTGGAAAGACCTCACGGACTCGGTGAACGCCATGTGCGGCAACCTCACGGCCCAGGTCCGCAACATCGCCGACGTCACCACGGCCGTGGCTCGCGGCGACCTTTCCCGCAAGATCACGGTCGACGTGAAGGGCGAAATTCTGGAGCTGAAGAACACCATCAACACGCTGGTCGATCAGCTCAACGCCTTCTTCAGCGAAGTCACCCGCGTGGCTCGCGAAGTGGGTACCGACGGCAAACTCGGCGGACAGGCGCAGGTGCAGGAAGTGCGAGGCGTCTGGAAGGACCTGACCGAGAACGTGAACTTCATGGCGTCGAACCTGACCGCGCAGGTCCGCAACATCGCCGACGTCACCATCGCCGTCGCGAACGGCGACCTTTCCAAGAAGATCACCGCTGACGTTCGTGGCGAAATTCTGCAGCTTAAAGAAGCCATCAACACCATGGTGGACCAGTTGCGATCGTTCGCCAGCGAAGTCACGCGCGTGGCGCGCGAGGTCGGCACCGAGGGACGGCTGGGCGGACAGGCGGTTGTGCCTGGCGTGGCGGGCACCTGGAAAGACCTGACGGACAGCGTCAACTCCATGGCGAACAATCTCACCTCGCAGGTCCGCAACATCGCCGAAGTGACCACGGCCGTGGCCCGCGGCGACCTGTCGCGCAAAATCACCGTGGACGTGAAAGGCGAAATTCTGGAGCTGAAGAACACCATCAACATCATGGTCGATCAGCTCAACTCGTTCGCCTCGGAAGTCACGCGCGTGGCGCGCGAAGTGGGAACCGAAGGCAAGCTCGGCGGCCAGGCGCAGGTGCCCGGCGTGGCCGGAACGTGGAAGGATCTCACGGACAACGTCAACTTCATGGCGTCGAACCTCACGGCGCAAGTTCGCAACATCGCCGAAGTCTCGACCGCCATCGCCAACGGCGACTTGTCGCGCAAGATCACGGTGAACGTCAGCGGCGAGATTCTGCAACTTAAGGAATCCATCAACACCATGGTGGACCAGCTCAACGCCTTCGCGTCGGAAGTGACGCGCGTGGCGCGCGAGGTCGGAACCGA
>JASHQD010000053.1 GCA_030037755.1 Terriglobia bacterium | reverse complement strand
GAACATCTGGCACCGGGACGTGAAGCCCGAGAACGTGATGCTGCGCCACGAGGGCGCGCCCGATGAGGAGCCGGTGCTGATCGACTTCTCCATCGCCATCGTCAAAGACGCGAACGAGACGCTGCACGGCCTCTCGCGCGCCGCCGGCACTTTCGACTACATGGCGCCCGAGCAGGCCATCGGCTACGCCCAGGCATCGAGTGACATTTATAGCCTCGCCAAGCTCACGATGGAAATGCTAACCGGGCAACGTCTCGCGAATCTTCTACCCGACGCCGCGCTCGATCTTCCCGAACGAATTCGCGAGCTGGCAGAAAGCCTGAACCTTGGCTTGTCGGAGGATTCGGCTCAGATTCTTGCGGCCGCGCTCGAATTCGATCCCGGAAAGCGGCCGCAATCCGTCAACGCCTTTGCGGACCCCATCGTCCGCGACCTCGCGTCAGGCGCCCAGGTTCGGAAATCCTGATCCCTCGTCGGGCGGTTTCTGGACTTTCCCGCGAAGCATCTTCTTCAGGCTGTCCCGGCCCCGCTCCCAGCGAGAACGCACCTGCCGGAAGGTCAGGCCCGTTTCCTGGGCCGTCTCCTCCAGAGTGAATCCGGCGATATAGATCATGTCGACCATGCGGGCGGCGTCCGGATCGCTCGCTTCCAGCCGCTCCATGGCGATTCCGATCTCCACGATCTGCTGGGCCTCGCGAACCAGCGTACCCGGAGCGCCCCCGGCCTCGGCCAGAGGGATTGCAGCGTCGTAGCCTCCGCGGCGCTGCGCAAGCCGTTGCCGCGCGAGATCCACCAGAACACGCCGCATGGCCAGACTGGCCAGCGCGTAGAAGTGGCCGCGGTCGCGCACCGTCCACCCGCCTTTCGACAGGTTGCGCAGCCAGACCTCGTGAATCAGCTCCGTCTTGGAAAGCGGCGCGAGATAGCGCTCCTTTTTGAGCTGGCGGGCTGCGATCTCGTGGAGTTTGGGCAGGACTTCATGGAGCAACGACTCCGTCACGCTGGAATCGCCGGCCATGAACGACTGCAAACGCTCCGTTAAAGATGAATTGTCAGCCATGGGACCGGGCACCCTGAGGATGCCCTAATCTGTCAGAAGCGGCGGGCGTTGTCAATACAAGGCAGTCTGGCGAGTCTGGCGCAGGCGCGACAAGTCCCAGGGTTACCTTCGGGACGTTTGATGGGGGCTGACCGCTCGTTTCCGGTGACGGACGGCCGGCTGGCGCGGAGACCTTCTCGCGTGATTTTCGACTCCACGGGCACCGACACCCGGTCTGCGGCAGCCGGGCGCCACCCTTGGTGTCAGATGTGGGCACTCAGCCGTCATCAAGGAAGAGGGGTAGTTGAGGGCTGATGACCGTTGGCTGAGCGTTGAAGGCTCCTTGTTATTGCTTGAGCAGCTTTTCGACTGCGCCCACGATCTCGGGTGAATCCGGCTTCACCGGCGGTTCGAAGCGCTCGACCACCTGGCCGTTGCGATCCACCAGGAACTTGGTGAAATTCCACTTGATGTCGCCGGCCACGGCCGGATTGGCGCGCTGGGTCAGGTACTGATACAGGGGTGTGGTATCGTCGCCCTTCACGGAAACCTTGCTGAACATCGGGAAGGTCACGTTGTACTTCGTGGAGCAGAAAGTTTTGATCTCGGCATTCGTGCCCGGTTCCTGCGACCCAAAATTGTTAGCCGGGAATCCGAGGATCACAAAGCCCTGATCCTTGTATTTCTCGTATAAAGACTCCAAGGCCGAATACTGCGGGGTGAATCCGCACCGGCTGGCCACATTCACCAGCAGCACCACTTTGCCTTTGTAATTGGAAAGCGGTGTCGGATCGCCGTCGATGGAAGGAAGCGTGAAGTCGTAGACGCTGGAGGCCGCGGCACCGGCCATCATGAGCGTCCCGAGCGCTGCTGTGACCATCGCGACGACTGCGACCAAAGCCAACCCGTGTAACCAACGTGCCTGAACGCTCATTGTTGACATGCTGTGCTCCTCCTGGACGATGCTTTGTGACGCGCATAACCCGCCAAAGGTTACCGCCAGAGTCGAAAATCCTAACTCATCGCGGCGTGCCGAGGCAAATCGTTGCGAGGAGCGGCCAGCCCTCGGTCCCAGAGGCTCCCTCCGGCCCGGTACCGAGAGGGATCGGCCGGCTAGCGTACTGGCCTATCAGAAGGATTCGGGCGCGACAGGGCCGGGTGGACGCGAGCCGGGCGCCTGCTGATAACAGTTCAGCCTGACCCTTTATGGATTGCATCATCGAGCCGGCGACTGGCCACTGGCATCCGCGTGCGCGGTCTTGACATAGGCTTCCATGGCCTTCACATAGCCCTGCTGGGCTACCGCGGCCGCGCGCTGCCGGTAGGTGTCGGCATCCTGCGGTGCCCAGGTCCCGAGGCCGTCCACATAGCGGTTGTACATGCAAAAGGCGGCGGCAATCAGCACGGTATCGTGGATCTCGCGGTCGGTTGCGCCGAGCGAACGCGCGTGTTCCACGTCTTCAGGGGTCACGTTTTTGCCTCCCCGCTGTACCTTGCCGGCAATGCTCAGCAGCGCCTTGAGTTTTTCAGAAATCGCGGCGTGTTCGAAATCACGCTTGACCTCGCCAACCAGGTCCTCGTTACCCCCCAAGTAGGCCGCAGCGATGGCTCCATGAGCTGACTGGCAGTAGTAGCAGTCATTTTGCGACGAAACGTAGGTTGCGATGAGCTCCCGCTCGGCCATGGAGAGCGTGCCGGGTGAATGCAGCAGACGTTCGGCAAGCTCGCTCATGGGCACGGCGGTCTGTGGGCTGAATGCAAAAAGCCCGCGAATGCCCGGCAGTTTTTCGTCAAGCTGGATGTGTGCCATAGGTCCTCGCCTTCAGTGTCAAGCAGCCGATCTCCGGCATGGGCATGATTGTAGGGGTACGTGCGTTTCCAAGGTCAATAACGCAAGTAGGTTATCCGGCGACAATCAGTCAACTACGCGGGTGGCGACAACATGACAAGCAATGTCGTCGCCACCCGCGAGTTGTATCAACTCTTGCGCGCGCCGGGAGGCAGGCTGGCGAGCTAAGTCTCGGAAAGCGGCGCGAGATGGCGCTCCCTTTTTCAGCTGACGGGCGGCGACCTCGTGGAGTTTGGGCACGACTTCATGCAACAGCGATTCCGTCACGCTGGAATCGCCGGCTACAAACGACCGCAAGCGCTCCGTCAAAGATGAACTGCCATTGGACTGGGCACCCTGAGGATGCCTGATTGTCAGACGCGGCGGCCGCTGAGCGACTGTTGCTTTTTTCGCTGTGGACGGCGTTTTTGAGATAGAATTCCGCCAGTTCGCATGTAGGCAATAACTCAGCGGGACGCCAAGATGACGCCTGACGAGTGGGTACGAGTCAAGGCCCTATTTGATACTGCGGTGGATTTGCCGGCGGACGAGCAGGCCGGGTTCGTCGCCACCGCGAGCGCCGGCGATTCCGCGGTCCAAGCCGAAGTCGAACGGCTGCTGGCGGCTGAACGTGCGCGAGCGATCGGATTCCTGGATCCGCGCACATCCACACCCGGATCGGCGCGTCTCGAACCGCATCCCTCCACTGCCCTTCAGCCCGGAGAGGTTTTTGCCGGCCGCTATGAAATTCAACACGAATTAGGACGGGGCGGATTCGGGGTGGTGTACGCCGCCTTCGATCGCAGCCGGCTGCAACGCAGTGTCGCCTTGAAAGTGATTCGCCTGGCCTCGAACGAGCCCTCCGAGGCTACCGAGCTGGCGCGACTCCGCTTCTTCGAAGAAGTGCGGATAGCTGCCAACCTCTCCCATAACAACATTGCCGGCGTCCACGAGGCTGGGGAATCCGGCGAGTGGGTCTACATGACCCAGGAACTCGCGCCGGGGCGGGACCTGCGCCGGATTCTGGAGGAAGAAGGCGCCTTGCCGCCCCACCGCGCTATTGCGATTGCGCGCCAGCTTTGCACCGGCCTGGCCCACGCCCACGCACGAGGCGTTGTACACCGCGACATCAAACCGCGCAACATCATCGTGGGCTCGGATGACCACGTCAAAGTGACGGATTTTGGCATCGCCCAGCCGCCCCAGGAAGACTCGCCGCTCAGCGGGGCCGTCGGCGGCACTCCGGGTTATATGGCGCCGGAGCAATTGCGCGCCGGGCGGGTGGACGGCCGCGCCGACATCTTTGCCGTGGGCTGCGTGCTCTACGAGATGCTCGCCGGATGCCGGCCCTTCGAAGGCGCCACCACCGAAGTCATCCTGGACGGCCTTCACTCGGAGCCGAGCCGGGTGCGGGGCGGCCTTCCCCGCGCTCTCGATCGCATCGTGAGCCGCGCCATGCGGAAGAATCCTGACGAGCGCTACGGCGATATCGCGCAACTCCAGAATGAACTCGCCGATCATAAGGAGTCACGCCGACTGTGGCCCGCGGCGATCGCTGCGGCGGCGTTGGTGGTTGCGATCGGGTCAGCCTTCTACCACAGGACGCGGTCCGAGAGCCTGACCCTTGCCGTCCCCTCCAAAGCCGGACCCGTGAAAGAGAACCCGAAAGATGGACAGCCGTATCTCTGGATTCCACCCGGGACGTTCCAGATGGGGTGCTCCCCGGCTGACACCGAGTGCTACGACGACGAGAAGCCCTCGCACCAAGTGACTATCAGTAAAGGTTTCTGGTTCGGTCAAACTCCGGTCACCGTGGGCGCCTACAAGCGCTTCGCTGAGACGGGCACCGGAATGCCGCCGCCGCCGGGAGATCTCAATTCTGGCTGGGGGAACGACCAGATGCCTGTCGTCAACGTGACCTGGGATGAGGCGCAGACTTACTGTACCTGGGCCGGGGGGCGCCTCCCCACGGAGGCAGAGTGGGAATATGCCGCTCGCGGCGGGAGCCCGGAAATCCGCTACGGAGCCCTCCAAGAAGTCGCCTGGTATTCTGACGATAGCGGGCGTGAGCACCTGGACGGCACGCGGCTCCGGCGAGAATTGCAGTACGCCGATTACTTGCACCGGCTGTCGGAGAACGCCAACCGAATGCACTTGGTCGGCCAGAAGCGCCCGAACGATTTTGGCTTGTATGACATGCTGGGGAACGCTTGGGAGTGGGTAAATGACTGGTACGATGCGAAGTACTACCAGAATGGCACAGCCATCGACCCGCAGGGGCCATCAAGCGGCGATTATCGAATCCTGCGGGGCGGCGCTTGGGACTGCGAACCAAGGGCCGTTCGCGTATCCTTCCGCCACTGGGAAGATGCAGGAGAACGGTACGCTGGCGTCGGGTTCCGTTGTGTCGCAGAACTGGGAAAGCGCTAGAGGTCGTGAACAAAGGTCCAAACCGAAGTGGCCAAAATATCCTGCCAGGAAAGGGGAATCTTGCGATAGACGAACTAAGGGGCAGCGGCCAAACCCTCAAAACGAGGGGAAAACGCCGGAGTTGGACCTTCGCAGGATGGAAGAAGGCGCCTTACCAGGAACCGCGGTCACGAGCCCGTCCCTATGAGCGCCGCGGTCTGCGGACTGCCGCTTGCGTTGTCCGTGACGGACACGCTCGCTGTCCGCGAACCCGTCGCTTGCGGCGAGAACGTCACTTCGATGCTGCAGCTTTGTCCGGCGCCCATGCTGCCGCCGCAGTTATTGGTCTGGTTGAAGTCGCCGGAGTCCGCTCCGGTGATGCTGATGCTGCTGATGCTCAGCGTGGTGCTCCCCAGATTGGTAAGCGTTATGGTCTTTGGGGCACTGGTGTTTCCCACCTTGATGCTGCCGAAGTTCAGGCTGGAGGGATAGAGGCGGACCGTTGTGCCCGTCCCCGTGCCGCTCAGACTGACTGTCTGCGGGCTGCCTGAAGCGTTGTCAGTGATGCCGAGGCTGGCCGAACGGCTGCCGGTCGCCGACGGAGTGAAAGTCACAATGATGGTGCAAGTCGCCCCGGCGGCCAAGCTGCTGCCGCAGGTGTTCACCTGGGCGAAGTTGCTGCGGTTGGCTCCGGTGATCCCGATGCTGCCGATCTCGAGCGGCGCCGTCCCGGTATTCGAAAGCGTCACGGTCTCGGGCGCACTGCTGGTGCCCACTTGCTGATTCCCGAAGGTCAGGCTATTCGTCGACAGGCTCGCCAGCGCGCTCTGCAGCAGAATCGACATCAATCCCGCTGTCTGGGCCGCCACGGCAACATCAAGCCGGCCGTCGTTGTTGAAGTCTCCCGCCGCCAGGGCCATCGGCCCCGCGTCGGTGGCGAAATCGACGTGAGTCTGAAAAGTTCCGTCGCCGTTGCCGAACAATACGGAGATGCTGTTGGCGGATTGATCGGCCACCACCAGGTCCAGCTTGCCGTCGCCATTGAAGTCTCCCGCCGCCAGAGCCATCGGCCCGGCCGCGGTGGCGAACGTCGACTGATTTTGGAATGTGCCGTCGCCGTTGCCGAGAAGAATCGAGACCGTGCCGTCCGTCTCATTGGCGACCGCGAGGTCCAGCTTGCCGTCGCCGTTGAAGTCTGAGCTCAAGATGCCTTGTGGACCATTCCCCGTGGCCGGCTCGGTGCTGAGCGCAGTGAAGGTGCCGGTTCCGTTGCCAATCAGAATGCCGACCGTGTTGCCTGTCTTGTTGGCTTCCGCCAGGTCCAGCTCGCCGTCGCCATTAAAATCGCCGATGGCCAGCGTCACCGGACCCGTTCCCGCGTTGGGCAGCACCGAGGTCTCCTGGAAAGTACCGTCACCGTTGCCCAGGAAGAATTCCAGGGCGCCATCAGCCAGGCTTACGAGCGCGAGGTCCAACTTGCCGTTGCCAATGAAATCTGCGGCGGCCAGCCACACCGGCGCAATCGTTTCCATGCTGAGGGTCGATTGGAGAGTAAGCGTGCCGTCGCCGTTTCCGGTGAAGATCGAGACGGTGCTGTCGGTCTGGTTGGCCACCGCCAGGTCAAGTTTGCCGTCGCCGTTGTAGTCGCCGACCGCCAGCGCTGTGGGCCCGGTGCCCGTAGACGCCAGCAGTCCGTTGCCGAAGGTGCCATCGCCGTTGCTCAGGAAAACCTCCACCGTGTTGTCTGCATAGTTCGCGACCGCGAGGTCGGGCTTGCCATCGCCATTGAAGTCGCCGCTGACCACGGCTTGAGGACTGTTTCCCGTGCCGATGCTCGACTTGTCGAGCGTGACCGAGGACGTAGGATTGGTGATCGGAACGAGCAGGAAATTGGACGGTCCTCCGCCGGGGCTGGGATTCGATACCGTCAGCACCGCGCTTCCGGAAACGAGGTCGGCGGCCGGGACGTTGGCGGTGAGCTTCGTACTGCTCACGAACGACGTGGGAAGCGAGATGCCGTTCCAGTTCACCGTGGCGCCGGAGACGAACCCCGTTCCCTGCTCAGTGAGCGTGAAACCACCGCCCCCGGGCCCAGCGCTCACCGGAGCCAGAGTCTCGAGGAATGGAACCGGGTTGCCCGGAGCGTACTGTCCGGAGCCCTCGAGGTCAATGGACTGGGGACTGTCGGTCTCGCTGTCGAAGACAAAGAGCTCTCCGTCGAGCGCACCCGCCATGGCCGGTGTAAAGGTGATCGTGAAGGTGCAGCTCGATTGCGGGCCGAGCGTGCCGCCGCAGGTGGTGCTCTGCAGGGCATAGTCCTCGGTTACGAGTTGCTTGTAATTGCCGTTTGTACCGGTCACGCTCATGTTCGTGATGGTCAAGGAGCTGCTGTTGCTCTCGTTGGTCAGAGTTGCAGTTCCGGTGCTGGATGTACCCAGGGTGACCGCCCCGAAGTTGAGGGTCGAAGGCGAGAGCGCGACCAGGGTCCCCACGCCCGTAAGGTTCACAACCTGCGAACCGCTGCCGTCACTGTCGGTGAGGGTGACGCTGCCATACCGGGTGCCGGTGGTTGTGGGGCTGAAAATGACCGTAATCGTGCAGCTTTTTCCGACGCCGAGATCGCTGCCGCAACTGTTGGTCTGGCTGTAGTCACCGCTGGCCAGTATGTTGCTGATACTGATTGGCGAAGAGCTTTGATTCGTAAAGGTGGCCGTCAGCGGCGCGCTGCTCGCGCCCACGGTTATTGTGCCGAACCTGAGCAGCGTCGACGAGAGCTCTACGCCGGTTCCCACACCCGTCAAGCTCACGGTCTGCGGGCTAGTAGAGTCGCTATCGGTCAGGGTAAGCGTTCCCGTAAGCGGCCCCGCCGCCGAGGGAGTGAGCGTAACGGTTACCGAGCAGGTCGGCGGGTCCGTGCCCGGAATATAGGCACTCAGAACCCTGGGGCAGTTGTTCGTCTGCGAAAAGTCGCCCGTGGTGGTAACGCCCGTGATCGTCATGGCCGTGGGGTTGTAGTTTGTCAGGAACACCGACTCACCCGGGCTGGGCGTCCCCACAGTCTGGGGCAAGGCAAAATTCAGGGCAGTGGTGGAGGCCGGCGGACAGTGACGCGTCTGCAGGATCAGGGGCGAAAGCGGCGCTTGATTGAAATCGAAGCTGTCCAACATATCGTTGGCATTCGCATCCCTCTCCGTGAGCGCCGGCAGATTGAAGCGCTCCTCGGCGAACTTCAGGAACGAGGAGAATTCGTACGTCGTGTTCGATATGTATCCTGCCATGGCGTAGGGAGAGATGATCAACATGGGTACGCGCGGGCCCAGGCCGAACTGGTCCAACTCCGAAGGCGCAACGTGATCATAGAAGCCTCCGTAGTCGTCCCAAACCAGAAATATCGCTGTCGATCCCCAATCCGGCCCCTGCATGACGGCGTTGATCTGCTCCACGCTCCAGTTCTCTCCGTCGCAGGAACTGTTGGTAGGGTGTTCGCTTTCGTCGGAATTGGGAACCAGCCAGCTGACCGCAGGCAGCTGACCATTCTCAGCATCGGTAACGAACTGGGTCTCGGCCGCTATGTTCGTTTGCCACAAGGACGTATTGCGGATGTGGTTGATCTCGTCGTAAGAGTTCCAGGTGTTGCCTGGACTTGAATAAAACAGCCACGAAACGCCGGCGTTGTCGAGGGAATCGGCCAGCGTCTGGAAATCGAAGCAGGGGAATTGCTCGGTGAGATTGCCCTCCGCGTCGACCACGGGCACCGTGGTGCCCTCCGGCGCATCGCAACCCCAGGAATCGGGCTGATTATTCACATTGTTGATGACTCCGCCGCTCTGGGCCGCGATCGTGTAGAGGTGATTGGGCATGCTCGAGCCCTTGAGCGAGGAGAACATCTCGTCGGCGAGCGTAAAGTTGCTCGCATAGGTAAAGTAATTTGGAATGTCACCCTGAAGAAGCTGCGACATGCATAGATAATCGCCATTGACGCTGCACTGTGAGCCTCCGTCGTTGACCAAGTCGAACTGGTCCATCTTCCCGTTGTCGATGGCGGTGGTGGCGTCGGAAAAGGTGTGATTGACGTCGCGCACCACACGATCCGCCGTATGGCCAAGAGGGACGACCTGCCCGGTGGAAAGGGTCCCGGTGGTGGTGCCGACAGCGCCCGGAAAAGTTCCGAACATCTCGTCAAAGCTGCGATTTTCTTTGATGATGAGGACAATATGCTGGATCGCCGAATTGAAAGTGTTGGGTTTGTGCCCTTGCGAGGCAGCCGGGGCCTGCGCCGGGACTTCAGGGCCATGGACCGTGGCACGAGACGCGGGGTCGGATTGGGGACCTGCCCCCATTGCGGAGTTCACGAGTGAGAGGATCGCGAGGGTCGCGGCTATCGGCAACACTCTCGTAGCGCACGTCATCCCTCCGGTACCCCCTGTTGCCAGTGTCGGAATCGACTGGCTGCAATGTATGTGAATAAAGCGGTCCGGCTTTCGGCCCGCGGGTGCGGCAATGCAGCTCCCCAATGTTGTCGCCACTCACGGCGCTCGTCCGTGGCGGGTCAGTATACATCGGAAAGGCACGCGAAGCAGGATATCACTCGAGACAATGGTTACTAATATAGCGGAGCAACACGCGACGTCATCGTGTCCGGCGACTACGAGCGCGACGTGGCCCGGCTGGCCTCGTCCGGGTTTCGAATGGCCTTTTCGTGGGCTCGTCGGGCGGCGGGCTTACACTGGAATATTCTCAACAACTTTAGCGGCGGCAGCTGTGATCGCGACCCAGGTCAGCGTTCCAAGAGCCTGCTGCTTGGTGTCGTCCAGCAATCCTCTGCCGATCCGGAGCATCCGCGGATCGGCCTCGCCTTTCGTCTCACGCGCAGCGCGTGATGAAGCCCAGGGAAGCCACGGTGAGAACGATAGCGTGAAACAAGGGTTCGAATTGAGGATCGAAAGGACAGTTGAATGAAGACCGGCTTCTCGTACGCTGGCACGGCTACTTCAGGCCGCGAAGGCCTGCCCGCTTCACGTCCTCCTCACCGAGATTCCGCACGTACTCCTGGAGATCTTTCCGGGCCTGCTCGCGCGCAACACGGCCGCGCTGCAGCTTTGCGGGATCGATCGTGTCCGCCGGCTTGTTCAAGGCCTCGATGATCCTGGTGGCGGTCGCTTCGAGGTCGATGGATGACGGATCCAAATGGATATACTGGCGAACGGTGAGGAAGCCGGGCACCTCGTCGGGGCAGCCAATCACAACAGGGATCAAGGCCCGCCATGGCTCCAGGTAATACTCCTGCTCGATGATTTGTTGCCATTCAAACCGCTGCGACTGGTCGTTCGATCCGGGCCCGATCAGGAAGAGCCAGGCATCCGCATGCCGGATGGCATCGGAGACCTTCCCATTCCAACCGGCGTCCGGCACGAGATCCCGCACATCGAGCCAGGTCTCAACACCACGCTTCCCCAGGATGTCGCAGAGCTTCAACCCGATGCTGGCGTTTTCCCGAGAATGTGAAACGTAGAGTTGCATAGAGAGCCACTCGCACTGGTTTTCTTAATCTATCACGGTTAATAGGGTGAGCTGCCGCCCCGGGATTCTGTTGGATCCCATTCCGCCAAGACACCCTGCCGGTGCGCCTGCCTGCGCTCGACGAATCGCAGCCTCTAGCCACGAGCCACTCCCCCTACAGCGTGTTCCACACCGGAAGCGGACCGTGGATTGCCTGCTGAATCCACGCATTGCGATCGGCTGGCCCAGGCCTTCGAGCGCGACTCGCGACTTCGCGGGTTCCCGGCAGAAGGTCTGCGCCAGCCGTGCTGCGATCCCGCCCGGCGAGAATCTTCTGGAGCTGCTGTTTGCCACGGAAGATCAGCACGGCGACGCGTCCGCGATTCGTCCCCAGCGTATCCGCGATCTCCTCATAGCTGAGATCGCTGTAGTAGCGCAGCACCACGGGAACGAGATAGCGTTCAGGCAGCGAGGCTACGGCTTCGCGCACGGCTTGAGTCTGCTCTCGCGTCAGCAGGTCGTGCAGGGGCGAGGCCGCGGGGGCGGGCGGCTCGGGCGCGTCGGGATCGGCAGGCTCGAGCAGGCGGCGTTCGGCGCGCCGTCGCCGGAGAAGATCGATGCAATAGTTGCCGGCCACGCGCGAAAGCCAGGGCGAGAAGGGCTGCGCCGGGTCGTAGGTCCGCAAGGCGACGGGCAGGCGCGCGAAGACGTCGTTGGCCGCGTCCTCCGCTTCGTCGGAAGA
>JASHQD010000052.1 GCA_030037755.1 Terriglobia bacterium | reverse complement strand
CAACGCGACACGGGGCGTTCGTCCTTGGTAAGGCAATACCATGTTTTGGAAACTCGACCTCGGGAATCACACACTGAGGCAAATTCACGTTAGCACACGCGGCTGTGGGGTCACAAGACGCGGGGATCGCAGGGTCCGGCCGTGTTTCGCCGGGTTCAAAGTGATAATCTGCGCGACAGCCCCAATTGGATGGTGCCGGTGGGACGGTTGGTTCGCGCTGCGTCAATAGGTCGCGGGAGGCTATCGGACGAGCGCGTCGAGAAGCTGGCTCACCTGCTGATGTAACTCCGGCGGAGCCCCGTAAATGACCTGTGCGGTCTCACCCTTGCGGTCAAAGAGAAACAACGTCGGCAGGGACGTGACATTGCCGAACGCCTCAGCTGCAGCAGCATCTGTGACCGTAACTCTCACATCGGGGCTAAGCGAGGTGGCGACCGAACGTATCTGGTCCTCGGGCGATTCGACCGCCAGGGCCAGGATGGCAAGCTTCTCGCCATATTGACGTTTCAGCTCGCCCAGCCAGGCGAGCGTGGATCGGCAAGGCGGACACCAGGTGGCCCAGAATTCAACAATCACCACACGGCCCGCGAGCTGTTCGGGCTCGATTGGGCGGCCGGACAGATCATTGAGCGTAAACTTCGGCAGGGCGGCAATCTCGCTGAGGGATGTGGTTGACGCGGGACGTACGAGGTCTTTTCTACCGGCCAGAATGAGGTCGATCATGTGAGCAAGATCGGCCTTGAATCTTGCCTGGTTGCCGGCATTCTGCCACGGAGCATAGCGCCCCGTTCCTTCCACTTCGCGGAAGTAGCCGAAATCCCTGGGACAGGCGACGAGAACGCCGTCCACGAATATCGCCGGATAGCCCTTCACTCCAAAGCGGTCAGCGAGCTTTGAGGTCCCAAAATTCTCACTGACAAATGTCACTCGTCCGGGATACTTCGCGGTCACCTCTTGGACCAGCAAACTTGCCGGGTCGGAAAGGCTTCAGGTGTAAGGCCAGCGGACGAGCGTGACGTCGATAGTCTTGCTGGAAGCGCGCTTCTGCGCGGCGAGCGGCTTGTCGAGAGCAAAATACGCGGGAAACACCTGCTCGATAATGACTTTCGCTATTCGCCAGTCGTCACCGCTCGGCGCGGAGCCGTCGAGATGCGCAACTTGTGCCTCGGCCTTCTCGAGGAAAAGTTCCGCGATCGAGTCGTCGCGAGCGGAGGTGTCGAGCCGTTGGCGCGCGGCGGCGAGAGCGCTCTTCAACGCGGATTGTTGCAAGGAATCGGGCGCTTTGGTATCGAGCATCCCGTAGAAACCCACCGCGTAGAGATACTCGTACAGCGCTCCCGCGTAGGCCTTCGTCGCGTCGAGCTCTCGCGACTGCTTGAGCGCCGAATTCAGCGACATGAACAGGGTATGGAGATCGATGGAACGGGGTGGTCGAAAGGCGGCATTCGCGTTTTCCTGAAGAGCCTCGATTTCCGGCAAGAGCGAGCGCAGCGGGTAGGCCGTACCTTTTCGGGGAATTTGCAACGTGGCGCAGAACGCCGCAAATTCGGCCTGGCCCTCTGCCTGCCCGAGATTGAAGAGTCCATCCTTCGGTTGCATGGCGAACGCAAATCCACGGGCTCCCTCGAGCAAGGGGACCGTCATGCTTTGCGCGGTTTCTGACAACGCTTGAACCGCCACGCTGGAGCCGGTCCAGTCTTTCTGACCCGCCTGCTGGTCGATCGCGGTTAGCTTCAGGCTCACCGTCTCCCATTCCGCTTCGTAGGCCGGCAAACCGGATTTCACCGCGTCCGCCTTTTCAGCCATGTCCCGAACGCCATAGAGGAGGTCCGTCACCTGTCCCAGTTTCTCCAGGCTGAGGTAGAGTTTCCCCTCAGATTGCCCGCGCATCACCTCTTGGAGTCCATCGCGAACCTTTGCCGAGGCGTCAGGAAAGCCGGGATCGGAAACCGGCCTCTCTTTCAAGGACTCCTGAAGACGTCCGGCCTCGGCTTGAATCTGTGAAGCTGCGTCCTGGCCAGCGCAGGGCAATGCCAGGATCATGAGGAGGACTGCAAACTGCCACCAGACGCGAGAAGTCATAGATCGCGAGACGGGCTGGGCGTCTCCGCCAACACTGTTACAACGTTTACGGTCGCTCACCATCGCTGCTTTCCCAGTGAGCCTCGTGTCTTATCGAGAGCGTGGGCCTTTCAATTCAGGTGATACCGGTATCCGCACTCCGTGTCTGTGACGCACCTCACCGAGAAGGGTGATCAGTTCGGTCAGTGCGTCTCTCCGCGCATGGCCCGTCTATAATGGAACGCTGATGCGAATCCCTGTCAGCGAGCCCTTTGACTTTGAACGCACCCTGCGCTTCATTCTGAACCCGCCAGCGCTGTTGAATGGACGAGCCTTTGATCCGCTGCTTGACCACTTCGAGGCCGGCGAGTATCGGCGCGTGGCAGACGTTAACGGACAGCCTGTGCTTTACGGCGTCACCGCACGGCACGAGCGGCATCGACAGCGCACGACCGGGAGCAAGTACCTCGAGGCTCGCATTCTCGCCGGCCCGGACGATGCGGCCACGAGGCAGGCGATCGTCGAACTGGTCCGGCGGCAATTCTCGACGGATCTCGACCTCGGGCCGTTCTATCGCCAGGTCGAATCCGATCCGGTCCTCTCGCGGCTGACGCGGCACTTTCGCGGCATGCGGATTCCGCAAGCGCCGGCGATTTACGAAACCGTGATCTCGGCAATCCTGGAACAGCAAATCAACCTGAGTTTCGCGCATCAGGTAAAGAAAGCGCTGATCCGCGCTTACGGTCCGAGCGTCGAGTTCGAAGCGCGCACCTACTACACGTTTCCCGAGCCCGCGTCGCTTTCGATCACCACGCCGGGGGAACTTCGCACGTTGCAGATCTCGGGACCGAAGGCACGCTACATTATCGAGATCTCTCGCGCGGCGCTGGACGGCCGCCTCGATCTCGAAGCCTTGCGCGAGATCGAGCCGGCGCAGGCGCACGAACGATTGCTGCGCGAGAAGGGCGTCGGGCACTGGACCGCGCAGTACGTCGGCCTGCGCGCTCTCGGACATCTCGATTGCCTGCCTGCTGGAGACGTTGGCTTGCAGAAAGTCGTCCGGCGGCTGTACGGACTGCGCAAACAGCCAACCCCTGCCCGACTGGAGAAGCTCGCCCGTCCTTGGGCGGGCTGGCGCAGCTACGCTACTTTTTATCTTTGGCTGGTTTATTGGGAGTCGAACGAGTGGAAAGACGCGCTGGCGGCGGAGATTCGCAAAGCGTCAAGTATGAAGTCTGAATGATGAAGTCTGAAATCTGAAGTATGAAGTGAAGCATGAGGTGAATTATGAAGTATGAAGGCTGAAGTATGAAACGAAGTGTAATGATTGCGACTCTGGCACGCAAAGAACGAGCGTGCGATTCATCCTTTATCCTTCATCCTTCAGACTTCATACCTCTTTTCGTCCTGTTTCGATATCGTCTGAGCTTTCGGAGGTGCGCCATGGATCGGACTGCCCGCATGCGGTTGACTTTGGCGCTGGCTGTCACTCTGGCCGCTGCGTGGAGCGCGGCCTCGGCGGCCGAGAAGGCCATGAAGCTGTACGTGACGAACAGCGAGGGCGACGACATCACCGTGATCGATCTTGCGACCCTGCAGGCGACCGGAGACATCAAGGTGGGCGACGGGGTCCACGGCGTCTGCGCTCCCGCCAACGGACGCGAGCTGTTCACCAGCATCGAGTCCGAGAACAACCTGAAAGTGATCGACACGGCGACCAATGAGATCACCGCCACCATTCCCCTCACCGGCACGCCGAACCAATGCGCCGCCACGCCCGACGGACGATTCGTCGCCGTGCCCATTCGCAATCGCGACAGCGTGGACATTGTCGATATCAACCAGAAGCGCGTGGTCAAGGTGCTCCCCGTCAAGCTGCCGCACAACTGCTACAACGCGGGCAGCAACGACGAGCTGTACGTCTCCTCGATGGGAAGTCACGAAATCGATGTCATCGATCTGAAGAAGCTGGACTACTCCGCCAAGGTTCCCGTGGGCGGCATCCCGCGCCCGTACGCCGTCAGCCGGGACGGCAAGTTGATGTACGTCGCCCTGACCGATCTGCACGGCTTCGTGATCGCGGCTATTCCGGAGCGGAAGGTGATCGCCCATGTCGATTTGCCTCCCGCGCCGCCGTCCACGTGCGCCCTCGAGCCGCATACGCCCACCCACGGGTTGGAGCTTTCGCCCGACGGCCGTGAGTTGTGGGTCACGAGCCTTGCCGATAGCGGTGTCTACGTTTACGACGTCGCGACCCGGAAGCTCTCCGAGGAGATTCGCGTCGGGGCGTGCCCCAATTGGATCACCTTCTCGCCCGACGGACGCTACTGTGCGATCAGCAACAGCGGCAGCAACGATTGCTCGATCGTCGATACGCGAACCCGGCGCGAAGTGGCGCGCGTGAAGGTCGGCAAAGGCCCGAAGCGGCTGCTCGCGGTTGAGATTCAGTAGCCGCAATCGCCGTTTTAACGGCGGGACTCGATTTTCGGCGCGGGCGGGCATGGCGAAACGCCTCGCGGCCGAAATGGTGTTGGCAGGAGCGCTCGTGTCGTTATTCCTGGTCTCTGCCACGATGGCGATCGCTCAGCTTCTTGCAGGAGTACCGGCCGGTGAACTTCGCCCGGGACCGGCGCAGCAGGCGGCAGCACCAGCGCCCCCGCAGCTCACCGCTGCCGACCGGCATCGGTTGATTCAGGCGGTCGCCGCCAGCGTGAAAGAACACTATTTCGACAAGCAGGTGGCCGAGACAGCGGCCAGCGCGCTCGTCGCGCACGAAAAGGCGGGCGATTACGATGCCGTCGCCGACGGCCGGGCATTCGCGAATCTGCTCGCCCGCCATCTGATCGAGGCGAGCGGAGACGATCACTTCACGGTTGAATACACTCCGGGCGTATTTCCGGATTTCTCGAAGCCACCCCCGTCCGAAGCTCAGGAGCGCTACCGCGCGGCTATGATACAAGCCAACTGCACCTTGGGAAAGGTCGAGGTCAGGCCCGGCAATGTGGGTTACCTGAAGCTTAACTCGTTCCCGGATACCGCCGTGTGTCAGGCGAAGGCTGAATCTGCCATGAAAGCGCTCAATCCCGCCGATGCCGTCATCTTCGATCTCCGAGATAATCGGGGGGGCTACCCCGACATGGTCGTCTTCCTCGCGAGCTACCTGTTCGACCATCCCGAGTACATGTTCAACCCACGAGATCCGGTTACCGGGCAGACATGGACACGCTCTCCAGTTGCGGGGAGCCGGCTTGCGGACAAGCCGGTCTACATTCTGACTTCATCCCGCACCTATTCCGCCGCCGAGCAATTCAGCTACGACCTGAAGATGCTCAAGCGCGCAACGCTCGTTGGCGAACGCACCGGCGGGGCCAATCACTCCGGCGTTCTCCATAACCTTGACGATCATTTTGCGGTCGGGATTCCAGAACAAAGGCCCGTCAATCCGTTCTCCGGCAAAGATTGGGCGATTACGGGGATTGAACCGGACGTGAAGGTCAAAGCAGCGGACGCGCGGCCCGTTGCAGAGAAACTCGCAACGGCTGAGTTGCGAAAGAGGGCGGCCTGCAAGCGGGCGAGTGGGACTCCATAATTCGCAGCGTGCGGAAACGGTTTCGCCTTCTATTCGCCAAAAAGTGGTATCCTGAGCGGGACGATTGACAATTGTGGTTCTGCGTTGCCGGGGTTTAAATGAGATAGAGTGGTGTTCCAATGGGCGCGATTCGGCCGGAAATTTTGACGTGGGCGCGAGAGACGGCCGGGCTGTCTCTTGAAGATGCGGCTCGTGCAGTTGGCTTGAAAACCGCGCGAGGCGTGAGTGGACCTGAACGGCTCGCGAAGATTGAGGAGAGCGGAGATCCGCCGCGTTCGGTCTTGTTAAAGATGACCAAGGCGTATCATCGGCCCCTTTTGGTCTTTTATCTGAATCAGCCGCCAAGGACAGGAGACCGTGGGCAAGATTTTCGGACCCTTCCCGGCGAAGATCGCCAGAATCCAGAGCTGGACGCACTGATTCGGGACATCAGGAGCCGTCAAGGACTTGTCCGGTCGGTACTCGAAGATGAGGACGCGGAGCGCCCGGCCTTCGTGGGCACGGCGACAATGGAAATGCCCGTCGGCGAGTTGGCTGGCCAGATGACGAAGAACCTGGAATTCTCGCTCAATGCATTTCGGAGCCAAAAGACGAGCGATGACGCATTCGGATATCTGCGGGCGCGGATTGAAAGCGCCGGTGTTTTTGTGCTTCTGCTTGGCGATTTGGGCAGCTATCACAGCAGTATTCCGGTCGAATTCTTTCGAGGTTTTGCCATTGCCGATCCGCTGGCGCCGATGATCGTGATCAATGATCAGGATGCGAGAACGGCATGGTCGTTCACTGCGCTTCACGAATTGGTTCATCTTTGGCTCGGGACGACGGGTATCAGCGGGAGGGACGCGGGAGCGCAAATAGAGCGTTATTGCAATGACGTGGCGGGGGAGATTCTGGTGCCAGCTCCCGAGCTGGCGACGCTAACGGAGCGACGCGGCATCGGGGGGATGGCGGCGGCAGTAGGAGAGTTTGCGGAGGTGCGGCGCGTAAGTCGGTCGATGGTGGCTTACAAACTCTTCCGCAGCGGGAGGATCACGCGGGCTGTATGGGAGAATCTGGATGCCCATTTCCGCAAACAGTGGCTGGCCCTTAAAGAGAGGCAAGCGGAGCAACAAAGAGTCACTGAAGGGGGGCCGAACTATTACGTGGTCAGGCGTCACCGGGTAGGGGATGCTCTGCTCGGCTTAATGCGCCGCGCGCTGGACGAGGGCGCTATCACCTACACGAAAGCGGGCCGTGTTCTGGGCGTCAAGCCGACCAATGTGCAGCCCTTGTTGGCTTACGGACCGATTCGAGGCCTCCGATAGAGTGCTCTATCTTCTGGCGACAACCTACTTGGCTCACCTGCTAAACCTCGATGAGCAAACCTTCCGCTACAACGAACGCAAGGCAACGATGCCGACCGCTTCAAACTGGTACTTGGGTCAGTGACCGGCAAGTGGCTGACGTGGGAATTGCTGACCTGTCAGGAGGCCGGGTGATGCCAGAGCCACAAGAACCCAAGGTCAACGACAACGGCAAGGCAGAGGGCAAAGAGAAAAAGCCAAGAAAGCCGCTTGAGTACCGCCGATTCGAGAGACTTTTGAAGCTAGTGGTAAAGGCGCCTCCGATGGCAACGCGCCCTTCCAAGACGAAAGAGACATAAGGTACTTCCCAGGAAGTAGTGTCACCGTCCCCTGCTGAAAACCGCGAGAATCGCAAGGCGGCCTTGAAGCTTCGCGCTTGAAGCACGTAGTCTCACGGTTGATTTCTATCTTTTCTGTTATCGGAATGAGTACCAACACGATGTTGTCCTCAGTTTTTCTGATTTGTGTGGCTGCTTTACTCGACGAATCCACCTCAGCCGTAATTTCTGCCGATCCTTGTTCAAGATTGAGGCTCGGCGGCAGCGGGCCTCCCCCACCCTGCTGAACCCGATTCATCCAGCGAATGTAAATCTCACGCGATTCCAGAGATTTCAGGTGGTAGATGAACACAAGCAGAAATGGCTTGCCTTGTCCGTCCCTAATCCCCGATATTCCGAAGACGTCTGCAAAGTGAACGTCGGGGTCGGACGATTGCTC
>JASHQD010000692.1 GCA_030037755.1 Terriglobia bacterium | reverse complement strand
CGACCTGGCGCATCGAGTGTCGTTCGCGGTTTGAGTCAGCGGCACCGGCACGGGTGGCACCGGCACTCTTGCCGGTGCAGGAGAACTTGCCGCTCGCTTTTGGCCTGGAGCTGGTCTTCAATCTGCTCGCCCCGGACGCATTCGGTCGCTACTTCCTGGCATCAGCAGAGGGCTCACCGTACGAACCGCTGAAATTCGGCGGTGAACTCGCGGGCAGCAAGCTCATGATCATCGACGAATGGCAGGGCGTGAAGATCTCGATCCATGCCGATCCGGAACCGCGCTGGTGGATCGCGCCCATCGAGACCGTATCGCAAGCGGTGGAAGGATTCGAGCGCGTGTACCAGGGTTCAGCGATTCTAGCCGTGTGGAAGACTGGGACATCATCTGAACCGCTCGTGACGCATGAGAACCGAGTGACGATCGACATCGAGCCCTGGCGCGCGTGACCTATAATGATTCTTAATGAGGATTGCAGAATATTGTGACAGGCGCCGCTACAGCAGCCGTTACTTTATTCGGCAGCTCACTTACCCTCTGATGGCGACAGCAACAGCACCGGCCGCATTCAGTTCGGCGCAGAAAAAACTTCTCCTGGCGCTCGCCAGCGCAGTGGGCCTGCGCATGCTCGGACTGTTCCTGGTCCTGCCGGTCTTCACGCTTTACGGTCTCCAGTTCACCAGCTCGCGATTCCTTGTCGGCTTCGCTTTCGGATCCTACGGCCTCGCCATGGCGATAACGGAGCTGCCGCTCGGACGCCTCTCCGATCGTATCGGACGCCGCAAAGTGCTGATCCTCGGCATGGCGATCTTCAGCCTGGGATCGTTCCTCTGTGCTGTGCCCGCATGGCTGCCGCCACCTTTGCGCATGCCCGATTTGATCCTCGGGCGACTGGTGCAAGGAATCGGCGCCATTACGGCGACGGCGTTTGCCGCGGTGGCCGATCACATCCCGGCCAGCCGCCGATCGACCGCGATGGCGATCCTCGGCATTCCCATCGGCGCGTCGTTCGTGCTCGGCATCCTCGTCGGACCCATGATCGCCGGCCGCTACGGCACCGCCTCGCTCTTCTGGCTGACCGGCGCGCTGGGGCTTGCGAACGTCATGCTGCTGCTGCGATACCTGCCCGAGACGCCCCCACAAGATACGCATCCGGCGCCGATCATGCGCGTGCTGGCGGTGCGCCAGGTGCTTACGCTCGATCTTGGCGGCTTCCTGATGAACACCTTCATGACCGCCTTCTGGTTCTTCTTTCCGCTGCTGGTCACCGAGCGCTGCCACCTGGGCATGACCGAGTACTATCATCTGCTGCTGCCAATGGTGCTCGCGACGGGCGTGACCATGTTTGGATTCTCGCGCGGAGCCGATCACGGTTGGGGCCGGCCGCTCGCCGTGGTCGCGTTCGCCATCATGATGGTCAGCGCGCTGCTGATGTTCCGGCCGTCCGTCGCGGGGCTGCCGTCGGGTCACATCGTCTCGGTGCTGGTTCCCGGGATGCTCTTCCTGATCGGATTCACCGGACTCGAGCCGGTGTTGCCGAACCTGGTAAGCCAATCGGCGCCCGAAGGCGCGACCGGCACCGCGCTCGGCACGTTCCATACCTTGCAGTACCTGGGCAGCGCCACCGGCGCCCCGGTCGCAGGCGCGCTGGCCCACCTACCGCCCGACTACATCATGGTCACGCTGATGACCACGTCGCTCGTCGGATGTGTGCTGATGCTCTCTGCGCACCATGAAGCCGGCCGGCACGGTTGACACGGGTGCCCTGTGCTCGCGGAAAGAACGACGGCGAATTATTCGAAGATCTCTGCAAGCGTCAAATGGAATCCTGGCAGGAGCTCACTGTCTTCGAAGCGATCGCCCGCGTCCGCGCTGCGGACCTCGGGCTCGAGTTTGCCGGGAAGATAGCGGTAGGCCAGGCGCCGGTTGGGATAGAAAAGCCACACTGCCTTAGTGCCGGCGGCGAGATACTGCGCCACTTTCAACAGCAGGTCGGCAGCGCGATCGCTTGGTGACACAATCTCGATCGCGAGGTCGGGCGCGAACGGCAACGGCACGCGCTCGAGATCGATGCCCTCCAGGCGCGCCCTGCTGATGAAGGCGATATCCGGGCGGCGGACGGTATCCTCGCCCAACTGGAAATCCATTTCACTGACCACGCCGCCAAGCTTCTTCTCTTTAACAAAGACTCGGAGCCGTGAATTGAATTCATCCCGGATCTGGTTGTGAATGTAGTTCGCAGAAGGCGACACGATGAGTTCCCCTTCGCTTAGCTCATGGCGCAGTCCGGCAGGCTCGTCGAGCGCAACGTAGTCTGCGATACTCAGTAAGCTCTTGGTCGCCATCGCTCGCCCTCGATTCGAGGATATCACAGCCCTGGCCGCCGGCCGGGCCAGGGATCGGGCCCTCCGGAGGTAGGCGCTGAACTTCCCATGTCACTGACTCCACGGGCGTCGCGACCAGGTCTGCGCCTCCCGGCCGTGAAGCCGGGAAGTCGAGCTGAGACTCAGAAGATCGCCGAGCCGGGCGCCGCTACTCCCGTCGGCTGATTGATCGCATTCTGGCTGGAGCCGGCGCCGTTGCTGGTTAAACTCGCCTGCCCGAGGACGATCGATGCCGCCTTGCCGTTTGATAGCGCGGGCGAGAATTCGATCACCCGGTTGTTGCCGCTGTCGGACACGAAGACGTTGCCGGCACCATCGACCGCGACCCCTCGCGGGTCGGCGAACCCCGTAGCGGTGGGATTGTTGGAACTGGGTGTGCACGGGGATGGGCACCAGTTGACTTGCCCGCTGGTGAAATTCGGCTGACCGAGGACCAGGCTGGCGCCGTTCGTGTACGGGGGCGGAAACTCCAGCACCCGGTCGCCGTTCACGTCGGCCACCCACAGGTTTCCTGACTTGTCGACGGCCAGCCCACCTGGGCCGCAAAGGTCCCTATTGCCTCCCGGCGCGCCATTACAGATATTGCTGGTGACATTCGCGGTCCCCGGCATGCCGGAGGTCAGCGGCGCCTTGAACTGGATCACAACTGCTCCTCCTGAGGCCGTTGCATCCTGGAACGAAGCAAACAAATCGCCCGACGCGTCCAGCGCCACGCCCACGGGTCCAGTGCCCTGGTAGGTGCAAGTCGTCCCGAAGCCGCTCTGTCCGATAACAACCTTGGCGGCGGCGCTATTCGCCGGGAACGGCGGCTGGAACTCGAGCACGCGACAATTCCCGTTGTCCGCAACCCAGAGGTTGCCCCCGGGGTCGAAGGCCAGGGCCAAAGGCTGGTTGAATCCCTGGCTGTTCGGGGAGGTCTTCCCAAAGTTGGCCTGACCGGAGCTGAAATTCGCCTGGCCGATAACCGTGCTTGCTGACGACTTCACGCCGTTGAACGTCGAGTTGGGAACCTCGAGGAACTCGAGCACCCGATTGTTGTTGGTGTCGACCACCCACATGTTGCCGGCGCTGTCGAACGCAACACCTCGCGGCGAACTGAAGCCTTGGGCGCTGATGGCGGCTCCGGCATTCGCGCTATTCGACGTGTAGTTCGGCTGGCCGACGACCTGGTTAGCGTCGGTTGCCGCGCCGTTGATGGGGTTCAAGGCGGAGAACTCAAGGACCCGGTTGTTTTGCGTATCGGCGACCCATACCTGCTGCAGTACCGGGGTGCTGTTGCATCCATTGCACCCCGACATCAGCACTGTGGCCGCCACTTCAATCAGAGCGCCCAGCATTGTCAGCTTCACGCGCAGTGCGGTCGGCCTGCCCGTCCTTTCCCAACCTGATCCGGTCATGGTTCCCTCCTGGTCAAGCTTGTACAAGAACACGTACGGTACCACACAGTTTCCCGTCAAGACAGCCGACGTCCATAAACACGAGGCGGGTACAAAACTGGTAAATCCCGCTCAAGAATCCACCAAGGCCTGCCGAATTGGACTGATGTGCGAGGGCTGAGAGCCCTGCACGGAAAGAGGAAATCAGATCCATGCGCATGAAGCTGATGAGCGTCATCGTGCTGTTGCTGTTCAGTATTCCGTTGGCAGCGGCAACAGCCGCACCGCCGTGCAAGACTGCTGCCCTATCGCAACTGGCTAATGTGACCTGTACTCGCGGCGATTACACGGTTAGCTATCCGGACCTCGCCCATATCTGGCAATTTACGTCCAGCGGTCCCGGAGCACCCGCGATCACGGCCGCGGACGTCGTCGTGGTGATGGACTCCAACGGCCCGCTTGCCATCTTGATCGGGTCCAGCCAGCAATGGCTGACCGGGTGGCAGGTGACAGCGGGGCAGACCATAACCGGCACGGTCAATTTCACGGTCACGGCCCCAAACGGCATAACAGGTCTTGCCCAATTGGGAGGCGCCGTGACCGAGGACGGGAGCGTTTATCTCGCAAACAACATCGATACCAACCCGCCGACCGTCAGCTCGATTACCTGCACCGAACAGTCTTGTCCGGCGAACAATTGGGGAAAGAGCTTTATACACTTTGCGCCCGGCACCTACAATGCAACGTACACATTCACCCTTGATGGCGGGACCAGGGGTACGGCGGCGCTGCAGATGGGCTCGGAGCACTTCAACTAACGATCTTCAGCCGCAGCGCAGGACATGGTGGCCGCTTTTGCCCGCACGCTTTCGTCTCGGGCGGGCGGCCCCATGGTCCACCGGCGCCTCAGAATCGTGGAAATTCGGAGAGCAGCAGGCCGGTCCGCATTGGAGTGATCTTTCGGTGGTAGAATCGTCGGGCATAACCCGGCTTGCTTGAGGCGGGCGCGCCATGAACAGCGTTGTGCAAAGACCAGACCTTTCGGCAAGGCCGTTTCGCCTGACCTGCGAACGTAAGATGCGGGCGGCGCCTGACACGCTATTCCGAGCCTGGACGGAGGGCTTCGATCGCTGGTTTGCGGTTCCGGGCACCGTGTTGATGAAGGACGAAATCAACAGCCCGTTCTTCTTCGAGACCCAATTCGAAGGTGAACGGCATCCCCACTACGGACGGTTCCTGGTTTTGGATCGCGATCGCTATCTGGAGTTGACCTGGCTTACCCAGGCAACCCAAGGCGCTGAGACGGTGGTGACCGTCGAACTTATACCCAGCGATGGGGGTACGCTGCTCCGGCTCACACACGCGGGATTCCCGGATGGCGACTCCAAGATGCGACACGAAGAAGCCTGGCCGAAAGTGCTCGCACACCTCGACGATCTCACACACTAACCCATCCGTCCGAAGCCGCATCGCATGCATCCGCCCACGGATGAGTACTCGGCTCGGAGGTGACGAACGACAAAATCCGCACGCTCCTCCACACCCACGCAGGGCAGATCGACCAGCGTGTAGCCGAATCGCTCGTAGATCGTTCGAACGCTGTTGCCAAACTCGCGCGACTTGGAAAACGGCAGCGTGCGCTCGTCGTCCGTGCGATAGATCTGCTCCCAGGCCGGAGCGATAAACACCGCGGGATTGTAGCGATAGAGCTGGGCGGCATTCTCACCCGGCGCAAACTCAAAGCCGAAGTGTGCGGCATAAGCAAGAATGTCCGGTATTCCCCGGTCGAAGAGAATCGGCTCGGGTGACGCGTCGCTCTGCTGGTATGCATCCAGCATTCGGGAAAACATCAGCTCAACAAAGAGCCGGGGATCTCGTTCGGGGAGTCCGTTTCCCCGGACGCTTCGCTGTTGCGCGAGGATCGGTCGAGCCGGTTCAACGACTCCCCGAATACCACGCAATTGCAGATGTTCCAGCAGCGTGGACTTCCCGCTACCGAAGGCGCCGGTCAGCAGAAAAAAGCTATCCTTCACCATAGCAAAACGGTACTTTCTCAAGTCCACTGAAGCCGGATTCAGGACTCAGAGGGCATCACACATAAAACACGAGCAGAGCGGCCGGCGAACGGTTCAGGTCAACTCTCGCCTGTTAACGCTTGACAATCTCCAAAAGTGATTGTATATTGTACACGTACAGTAGACAATGAGCACTGAGAGCCCCATTTTGCGTATTGACCTCGAATCTGCGGTGCCGGTTTACGAGCAGCTTTCGAACGGCATCCGCAGCGAGCTGGTCGCCGGGCGATTGCGCCCCGGCCAGCAGTTGCCGACCGTCCGCGAGCTTGCGCTTAATCTCGGTGTGCACCACAACACGGTGGCGGAAGCGTA
>JASHQD010000691.1 GCA_030037755.1 Terriglobia bacterium | reverse complement strand
TGGACCAGTGGTACGCCCCTCCCGACGCCCACGTGCTCGGCGGCAGCGGCGGTAGTGAACAACATCCTATATGTCATCGGCGGAAGCCCTGACGACGGAGGAGATACGGTGCTCAACTCGGTCTGGGCATACAACCCGAAGACGAACAAGTGGGTCGCGAGGGCTTCGATGCCGACGGCGAGAGATGGTGCGGCAGCCGAGGTGGCAAACGGCCTGATTTACGTGATTGGCGGAAACGGCGGCTTGACAAATGGCGGTCCGCTGCCGCTTTCTACTGTCGAGAGCTTCAACCCGGCCACAAACAAGTGGGTGCGAGAGACTCCGATGCTAACCGCCAAAATCAGCTCCTCAGCGGGGCTATTCGGAAGTAAAGCCACCGGCTTGACCATCGTTAACGCAGACGGCTACCTGACGTCGGAAGATACCGGCGACAACGAAGCTTACAGCGTGGCGGCAAACACCTGGTCGGCTCTCACGCCCGACCCCATGCTTCGTGAGGCCGCTTGCTATGGAGCAGTGGGTTCTCAACTTTACGTCGCAGGTGGCTGGAGTGATACGTCTGTCATAGACACCACGGAATCGTTCGGGTTGTCCGGTGACACTTGGAAGGCTCTGGCGCCAATCCCAGTGGGAACTTCCTGGGGTGGCTCGACGGTGTACAAGGGGCAGTTGTACTGTTTCGGAGGGACGGTGGATTACTACGCCGGCACTGTCGTCGACAACGTGCAGATTTATCAGCCCTAGCCAGATACCCCTCGGCCCTGAAACAGGACACACACTGCGCTCTACCGAGCGGGCGGATCCGCATGCTAAGTAAATCCCAACAGCTCTTTCAGCAGGCTCTCGCGCGAATCCCGGGCGGCGTGAACTCACCCGTGCGCGCCTTCCGTGCCGTCGGCGGCGACCCGGTCTTCGTCGAGCGCGGCGAGGGCTCGCGGATCTTCAGTGTCGACGGCCGGAGCTTCGTCGATTACGTGATGTCGTGGGGTCCGCTGATTCTCGGCCATGCGCATCCGGAAGTGATCGAGGAGATCACGCGAGTGGCTCGCGGCGGGACCAGCTTCGGCGCCTGTACTGAAGCAGAGGTCCGGCTCGCGGAGCGAATTGCGGACGCATTCCCTTCGGTCGAGCGCGTCCGCCTGACGAGTTCCGGCACCGAAGCGACCATGTCAGCCCTGCGCGTGGCTCGTGCTGCGACGGGCCGCGACAAGATCCTGAAGTTCGACGGTTGTTACCACGGTCACGCCGACAGCCTGCTCGTCAAAGCGGGTTCCGGCGTCGCCACGCTCGGCCTTCCCGACAGTCCCGGCGTCCCGCGCGTGCTGGCCGAACTCACGATTACCGTTCCATTCAACGATATCAACGCGCTCGAGCGAGCCTTCGCGGCGCATCCGAACCAGCTCGCAGCTGTCATCGTTGAGCCGGTTGCCGGCAATATGGGATGTGTGCCACCGCAGCCGGGCTTCCTCGCGATGCTGCGACAGCTCACGACGCAACACGGGACGATTCTGATATTCGACGAGGTCATCACCGGATTCCGTGTGGCGCGTGGCGGCGCGCAGGAGCTTTTCGGGATCAAACCGGACCTGACGACGTTGGGCAAGATAATCGGCGGCGGATTGCCGGTCGGCGCTTACGGCGGCATAGCCGGTCTGATGGATCTCGTCGCGCCGGCAGGCCCGGTTTATCAGGCCGGAACGCTCTCCGGGAATCCGCTGGCCGTCGCCGCGGGGCTGAAGACGCTGGAGATCATCTCGCGACCAGGCTTCTACGAGCGCCTGGAAGCCATCTCGAGCCACCTTGAAGCCGGGTTGTGCAGTGCCGCCCAAAATGAGGGAGTGCCCCTGACGGTGAACCGTGTGGGCTCGATGCTCACGCCGTTCTTCACCCCGGGTCCGGTCAGAGACTACAGCGCAGCCCGGCGTTCGGACACGGCCAGCTTTGCGCGATTTTTCCGGGCGCTGCTTGATCGCGGTATCTACTGGCCGCCGTCGCAGTTCGAATCTGCTATGGTTTCAGCCGCACACAGCAGCGCCGACGTCGAACAAACCATCGCGGCGGCGAGCGAGGCTATCAGGCAATTGGTGATTCACAATTGAGGGTTATCTCGATTGCACACCGGAGGCCGCCCCATCGCTTTTAATCGGCAATCGACAATCGTCAATCGAAAATGGCTGGTGCCGAAGGGGGGAGTCGAACCCCCACGCTGTTAAACAGCGGCAGATTTTGAGTCTGCTGCGTCTGCCAGTTCCGCCACTTCGGCATCAATAAGTTACGCGGCTCCTGGTGTCTCTTTCGGCTTCATTTGCACCAAATTTGCACCAAGTTTCGCCGCTCGGAGAGAGTTGTCAATCTTGCGCATCGCCTCTTGGATGTCGGCGGTGTCCGTGATGTTGTAACGATCAAAAATGTGCCGTGTCTTATGCCCGCTAATCTTCATCGCCACAGTCTCCGGTACGCCGCTGCGAACCATATTGCGCACGGCCGACCGCCTGAAATCGTGCACGAGCAACCCCTCGTAACCGCGCCCGTGTTCTCCCAAGTCGATTATCCGGCCTAGCTTCAGACGCGCGCAAGCGTTTTCCCAAGCGGTTCGAAAAGAGCCTACGTCAAACACCCGCTCGCTGGTGCGCTTTGCGTCCCTCAACATCTTCAGCAGCTCCTCGGGAAGCGGCAACGTGATGGGCTCGGCGTTCTTGGTCTGTTCACCGTGCAGCCGTGCCAGCCCTC
>JASHQD010000690.1 GCA_030037755.1 Terriglobia bacterium | reverse complement strand
GCGGAACTGGTGACACCGACGGGCGCCGCTATTGTTTCCACGCTGGCAGCCGGCTTCGGTCCGCTGCCGGCAATGAAGGTCGGACGGATTGGATACGGCGCCGGATCGCGTGAGATTCCGGACCATCCGAACCTGCTGCGCCTGATGATCGGAGATCGGGTTGCGAACCCCGAAACCCGAAACCCGAAACCCGATGCCGAGGTCGTAACGATAATCGAAACGACCATCGACGACATGAGCCCGGAGGTTTACGGCTATCTCGTCGAACGCGCGCTGGATGCCGGCGCGCTCGACATCAGTTGCACACCGATCCAATTGAAGAAGAATCGTCCCGGGCTCGAGATTCGGGTGCTGGCGCGCCCGGAGCAAGCCGACGCGCTCGCCGATCTGGTGTTTCGAGAGACCACCACGCTCGGCGTGCGCATTTCCCGGGCTGAGCGCCGGGTGCTGGAGCGCGAGCACGTGACCGTGGAGACGTCTTATGGGCCGATTCGTGTCAAGGTGGGATCGCGCAACGGTCAAGTGCTGAATGCCGCACCGGAATTTGAAGACTGCCGGCGGGCGGCTTTAGATCGCGGCGTCCCGCTGAAGGAAGTGATGGAGGCGGCGCGAGCGGCTTTCAGAGAATTGGCTGATCGGGCCATCGGGTCATCCGGGTGATCGGGCTCCCTTGGAACAAGCCCAAGCGTGCGTTAGACTAGCTGTTTGAGGGTGACAGCGCCTATGCAAGTGTTCCTGAGTTACAGCCAGGCCGATAAGGATTTCGCGGAGCAGTTGACTTCCGAACTGGTCAAGCACGGGTATGATGTGTGGGATCCGGAGATCGAAATGTCTCCCGGTGGCAGATGGGTAGATCAAATCGGCCAGGCCCTCAAGCGGTCGCGGGCGATGGTGGTGCTGCTTTCTCCTGATTCCGCGAAATCAGACTTGGTGCGCCTGAACATTTCGTACGCTCTGACCAACCGCAATTACGCTGGCAGGCTGTTTCCCGTCCTCGTCCGGCCGACCGAGGACTTTCCCTGGATCCTGCGCGAGTTTCAATTCCTTCGCGCCAACAACAATCCCGCCGAGATAGGCAGGCGCATTGCTAATTCCTTGAAACGGGCGGCGTGACCCTCTTTCGCAGCACGAATACCGACTCGCTAAGGGGCGCACCAGTCAACGCCTAGAAACCGGTGACGTGACTGCTGCAACACGATGACCCGAAAACAGATTCCTCTGCCGCGCGAGGTTTTCCTTTCCCACTCCGCGAAAGATTGGCGTTTCGCGGAGAAGTTGGCACAGGTCCTTCAAGAGCACAGCATTCCCTTCTGGTATAGTGGGAGAAACATTGTCGGAGCCAGGCAGTGGCACGACGAAATCGGCAAGGCGCTCGGTCGCTGTGACTGGTTTGTGGTTGTCCTCTCTCCCCATTCGGTCAATTCGCTATGGGTAGAACGAGAGTTGACTTACGCCTTGAGGGACACTCGCTACCGCAAGCGGATCGTACCCGTATTGCTGAGGCCCTGTAACCATATGAAACTCTCGTGGACGTTGGGAGGATTTCAGTTCGTCGATTTTACGACAGATTTTGACGCCGGCTGCCGGAATCTGCTTCGGGTGTGGGGGATCGGTTACTCCCGCTCCCGTTGAATCTGACGGACAGTTAGTTGACTACCTGAAAGCAATGAGTACCTTTTATCTCACGACGCCTCTGTACTACCCGAATGCCCGTCCGCACGTCGGCTCGGCCTACACCACCATCGTGTGCGACGTCCTGGCGCGCTACAAGCGGATGTGCGGCTACGACGTCGCCTTTTTGACGGGCACTGACGAACACGGCGAGAAGCTGCAGCGCGCCGCGGACGCGGCCGGCATGCCGCCGGGCGAATTTGTGGCCGAAAAGCGCCGCCTCTTCTTCGATCTATGGAAGAAACTCGGCATCCAGTACGACTATTTCGTCTACACGGATCAGCCCGATCACGTCACTAGCGTGCAGCGGCTGCTGCGCCTGGCACAGCAGCACCAGCGCGACGGCCAGGACATCATCTACAAGAAGCGCTACGAAGGCCGATACTGCATCTCGGACGAGCGCTACGTCTCCGACAGCACCGATCCTGTGAACTGCGACATCTGCGGGCGTCCGGCAGAACTCATCAGCGAAGAAAACTACTTCTTCCGGTTATCGGCCTTCGAGAAGCCGCTCCTCGAACTGTACGACCGCCATCTGAACGATCCCCGCTGCCCGTCATTCGTGCAGCCCGATTTCCGCCGCAACGAAGTGATCAGCTTCGTCAAAAGCGGTCTGCGCGACATTTCCGTGAGCCGCAAGCGCATCAAGTGGGGAGTGCCCTGGCCCGACGATCCCGAGCAGGTGTTCTACGTCTGGTACGACGCGCTCACCGGCTACATGACGGGAATCGGGTATGCCGATGGCGAGAATGGAAATGCGACGTTCCAGAAATACTGGCGGAATACTTGCGGGTCGGAGGGAAGTCAGAAGTCGGAAGTCAGAAGTCAGAATGTCGAAGTCGGCGCCCTGGCCCCTGACCCCTGGCCCCTGACCCCTGGAGAAGGCCAGATCGTCCACATGATCGGCAAGGACATCCTGCGCTTTCACGCGATCTATTGGCCGGCGTTCATCATGGCCGCGTATCCGGACCGTCCTGACATGCTGCCGACCACCGTCTTCGCGCACGGCTGGATCTATTACGAGCAGGACAAGATGTCGAAATCCAAGGGCAACGTGGTCTATCCGGAGCCGATCGTGGATGCGCTGGAGTCGTTCGGCGCGCCGGGCAACGACGCGCTGCGCTATTACCTGCTACGCGAGGCGCCGTTCGGTCACGACACGAGCTTTTCGTACGACGCGCTGATCCAGAGGTACAACTCGGACCTGGCGAACGATCTGGGAAATCTCGCGAGCCGGACGCTTACGCTGCTACAGACGCGCTTGGGCGGGAAGGTTCCAAGACCCTCGAATTCTCGCGCGAAGGGTGAGGCGGAGAAGCAGGCTCTTGCGACAAGTGTCGCTCTAAGTGACGAGGTGGACAGGCAGCTCAACCAGTTTAACTTCTCTGGCGCTCTCGATCTCGTCTCGCGCGATGTCGCCAACGCTAACCGGTACTTCACCGAGGCCCATCCCTGGGCTAACGACGACGCGGGTCAGGTCGCAGACGTACTTCATCACGCCGCGCAGACCTTGCGCAGAGTTGCCGTTTTGGCCTACCCGATTATGCCCACAGCCACAACGCGGCTATGGAAACAGCTCGGTGAGAAATCTTCCCTCGCGGCTGTCAACCGCACCGAATCAAAGTGGGAAGACTTTCCAGAAGGAGCGGTGGTCGGAAAGCCCGAGCCGATCTTCCCCCGTCTCGACAAGGCCAAAACCCTAGCCAAGCTGCACGAACTCGCCGATATCGATCGCGAACGAGACAAGCCGAAAGGAGTAAGTATCACCGTGCCATCCGAAGAGCCATCAGCCGTCAGCCCTCAGCCGTCAGCGGAGGCCGAACCCCGAACCCCGAGTCCCGAACCCCGAGCGGAGCAATCGGCAATCGACAATCGGCAATCGTCAATCTCGAAGATCACCATCGACGACTTCGCGAAAGTCGAGCTCGTCGCCGGCCAGATTGTCTCCGCCGAGGCCATGCCGAACGCGAAAAAGCTTCTGAAGCTGCAAGTCGATATCGGCAGCGAAACGCGGCAGGTCTGTGCCGGGATCGCCGAGTATTACAAGCCCGAAGAGTTGGTCGGCATGAAGATTGTCCTGGTGGCGAATCTCGAGCCCAGAAAGCTGCGCGGCGTGGAATCGAACGGCATGGTTGTGGCGGCGTCGGTCGGGCCCGAAGGCAAACCCGTGCTGGCCACCTTCAAGGAGGATGTCCCGAACGGCACGCGACTGAAGTAAACGGCAGGTCTGTGCCCTCGTCTAAGGGGTATCGAGCACAAACGTGGGCGATGCTGCCCGTGCGACACCGGTATCAACGCGAGGTGCGCAATGAATGAGTCCGTTCACGATAAGCCGAAGCGGGGCTTTGCGGATCGGCGATCACTCCCACTGTTTGAAACACTGAAACAGGACGTCCGCTATGGCCTGCGGATGCTCTCGCGCCGGCCGGCCCTGACCGCGCTTATCGTGCTGACGCTCGCGCTCGGTATTGGCGCGACCACCGCAACGTTCAGCATCGTAGACGCCGTGCTGCTAAGACCGCTGCCCTACAAAGATCCGAACCGCCTGGCGGTGATCTGGGGAACGCAGAAGGGCCAGGTGGGATCCGCGGTGTTCGACGCCTACCGCGATTTCCAGGAGTGGCAGCGCTCCAGCCGCAGCTTCGATCAGCTCGAGGCGCTCACCTGGGCCACTGCGGGCCAGACCCTGACCTGGCGCGGCAGACCGCAGCGCGTGCTGGCCATCCCCGTCACCCAGGGCATTTTTTCTCTGCTTGGCGTTCGCGCCGCACAGGGACGCACTTTCGCGCCCGACGATCTCAAGGCAGGATGCAGCGTGGTGCTGAGCCACCACTTCTGGGCGGATCGTCTGGGGTCCGATGCCGGCGCTGTGAGCGGTCAGCTCAGGCTCGACGGCAAATCCTGCAACGTGGTGGGGATCATGCCCGCTGCTTTCGATTTCTATCCGAAGCAGTCGGACCTCTGGACCCTGATCACGCCGGACAGCGAGTATTCTCAAAAGCCTCTCGATTCGCTGGTCGGCGTTTTCGGCCGGCTGAAGCCCGGTGTGAGCGCTGCTAGCGCCCAAGCTGAACTCTCGCTCATCCACGAGCGGCTTGTGCAACAACTGCCTCCAAAAGTCTGGATTGCCGACGTCACTCCGGTCGTTTATGACTTGCAGTCGGAGTTCACATGGCTCGCCGGGCGGAATCTGCGCAGCGGATTGCTGGTGCTCTTCACCGCCGTGATGCTGGTTCTGCTGATCGCCTGCGTCAACGTGGCGAATCTGCTGCTCGGGCGCGCCCACGAGCGGGAGCGGGAACTGGCGATACGCGCTGCGCTCGGATCGGGCCGCCGGCGCCTGATCCGGCAACTGCTGACCGAGAGTGTGATGCTTTCGCTGATCGGCGCGGCGCTCGGGATCGCCGTCGCCGTTGCGGGAGTTGCGTATTTCCGCGGCGCGAATCCTGTCGAGTTGCCGCCGGGCAACACCGTGACCGTTAATCCGCAGGTGCTGGCGTTCACGATGCTGCTGGCCGTCCTCACCGGTCTCCTGTTCGGCATGATTCCAGCGTGGAAAGCTTCGCGTCCGGACATCGACGAGGCCCTGAAGCAGGCGAGTCGGGGCGCGACTCGCAGCGTCCTGAGTCATCGCGGGGCGAGGCTGCTGGTTGTGATGGAAGCCGCGCTGTCGCTGGTTCTGCTCGCGGGGGCCGGCTTGCTGATTCAAAGTATCGCGCGCCTCGGTTCCGTGTCCTTGGGATTCAATCCCGATCACCTTCTCACGGCGCGGGTGGATCTGCCGAACACCGGCTACACCGCCGCTCACCAGAGAACGGACTTCTACCACAGGTTGGGCGCGGACCTGGATGCGCTTCCGGGAACACGGGGCGTGGCGCTTTCGTCGTGGCTGCCCCTGGGCGGCGCAGGCTACGAACCTCTGGCGGTGAAAGGCAGACCGCTGCCGCCGACGCCGGTCGGCGATGTAGCGATCGATACGGTGAGCGCCGGGTTTCTCCACGTGACAGGTATTCCGCTCCTTCGCGGCCGGACATTTGATGCGCGCGATGGAGCGGACTCCGAGGCCGTCGCGCTCGTCAACGAAGCCCTCGCCCGGGAGTATTTCCCGCAGCAGGAGCCGCTCGGCAGGCAAATCAACATCGTTGAAAACGGGAAAACCACGGGTCCGTGGATGACGATCGTCGGAGTTGTGGGCGACATCAAGCGGACGATCGTCTACCAGGAGATGGGTTACATCGTGCCCCCGGCGGTCTATCGCCCGCTCGATCAGGATGCGCCCGCTTCCATCGGCATCATCGTCCGCGCTGCCGGAAGCCCGATGATCATGCGGCCAGCCGTTGAGCGAGCGGTATCGCAAATCGATAAGGATGTGCCGGTCTCCGACATCCGAACGGCAAATGACAGAATCTCCGAGTTCCTCGCCCAGCCGCGCTTCAGAACGGTGATTCTCGGCGTTTTTGCGGCCCTGGCCCTGCTGCTTGCCGCCATCGGAATCTATGGCGTGCTTTCGCAGACAGTGACACAGCGCACGCATGAGATCGGGATCCGCATGGCGCTGGGCGCCGAACGGGGCGACCTGCTGCGTCTGATCGTCGGTCAGGGGCTGGCGCTCACTCTCGCGGGCGTCGCTCTTGGCCTGGTGGGAGCGTGGGCTCTCACTCGCTTGATCGCGAACTTGCTCTACGGCGTGCGCCCGGCGGACCCGCTCACGTTCGCCGGTGTTTCAGCCGTCCTGCTCGGAGTCGCCGCTCTCGCGAGTTACGTTCCCGCCCGCCGCGCGGGGGAGACGGATCCCATCGTCGCGCTTCGGCATGAGTGAGGTGCGATCCCCAAGGTACCAGGGCACGTCGATGATCACGATCTGCTGGTTGCCCTTGAGCAACAGCAGCGCCTTCAGAAGACGCGCGCGCTGGTTGTAGAGCAGATAGTTGTACCAGCGCCTCTCGGCCAGTTCCGGAATCAGTACGGCGACCTGGCGGTCAGGATTCTCGCGCTCGAGGTCGAGCACGTAATCCAGGATCGGCTGCACCACGAACCGGTAAGGCGATTTCAGATGGACCAACGGAGGTGGCGGGACGCCCGCCATCTTTGCCGGCGACTGCACCAGATTTTTCCACACGTCATGCGGCAGCTTCTCCTTCTCCTCCGGCTGGTCGATGTGGAGCACGAGCACGTCCGGAGAGACCCTGAGCGCGAAGTCAAGGGCCTTTTTGCTGACTTTTCCCCACCGCAGCATGGGAACCACCACGATCGGTGGCCTCAAATCGGCAATCTGGAGAGGTGTTGGATCGTCGGTCTCGGCGAATACCTTGTCGTAGTGGCGGCGGATGGCGAGCATGAGGACGATCAGCGCCGGAATCAACATCACGGTAATCCAGGCACCCTCGGCGAACTTCGCCACCGCCACTACCAGGACGGTGATGCCGGTCGCGACAGCCCCCAGGCCGTTCACCAGCATGCTGTGACGCCAGCCGCGGCCGCGGGCCCGTCTCCAGTGCACGACCATGCCCGCTTGTGAGAGCGTGAAAGCCAGGAAAGCCCCGATCGCGTACAGGGGAATCAGGCGGTCCGTCACGCCGCCAAAGATGATCAGTAATATCCCGCACAGGACTCCCAGAACCACGATGCCCTGCGAGTAGACCAGCCTGCGGCCGCGGTTCGCAAAGGAAATCGGCAGGTAACCGTCCTCGGCGATCGCGCGGCAGAGCCGGGGAAAATCGGCGAACGCGGTGTTGGCGGAGAGCGCCAGCACAAGCAGGATTGATGCGATGGCGACGTAGTAGAAAACGTTCTTGCCCGCGACCGCTGCGATCAATTGCGAGAGCACGCTCTGGTATCCCGACTCGCCGGGCGGGGTGGCGCCGATCGCATACGCCCGCACGAGGTACGCGATCCCGGCCAGCATCAAGGCGAGGATTCCAATGATAACGGTCAGCGTGCGCTGCGCGGATTTGACCACGGGCTCGCGAAAGGCGCGCACGCCATTGCTGACCGCTTCCACGCCGGTCATGGCCGTGCATCCGCTCGAAAACGCCTGCAGCACCAGCCAGGCGCTGATTTGCGCGGTCGCGGGGTGTAGTGACGGTGGAGACACCACGGGCTGGGGGTGCCCCGCGCCCAGCACCGTCTTGATCAACCCAAACGCAATCGCGCCGAGCAGGCACGCGATGAACAGGTAGGTTGGAATCATGAACACGGCGCCGACCTCGCGGACGCCGCGCAGGTTGATCACCATCAGCAGGATCAGAATTGCCAGGCATATGCCCAGGGTGTGCGGCTGCAATCCGGGAACGGCCGAGACGAGTGCGCCGACGCCCGCAGAAATTCCGACCGCGGCCGTGAGAACGTAGTCGATCATCAGCGCCGTGCCCGCCAGCAGTCCCGCGTTCGGTCCCAGGTTCTGGCTGGCGACGGTATACGATCCGCCGCCCGTCGGATAGGCGGCGATCGTCTGGCGGTACGAGGTGTAGACGATGAGAAGCAGGACGATGATGCTAACGCTGATGGGAAGGATGTAGAGGGTGCCGGCCACCCCCAAAGGAATCAGCAGCGTCAGGGCAGCTTCAGGCCCGTAGGCGGCGGAACTGAGGGCGTCGAGGCCAAAAATGGGGATTCCGGCGCTCCATCCAACTTTTTCCGCTCGCTCCTCGCTGGTGGCGAGCGGCCTTCCGAACAGCACATCGGCAAGGGACATGCGGGTCCTCAACGTCCTCAAGATGTGATGCCGCGAACCCTTGCTGTAGCGGCGCTCTATGCGCGTCGGCCCCCTCTTGAAAAGCCGGCGCTCATAAGAACGCCGCTGCAGCAACGGCCCCGATATCTTAGCTCAGGGACGGCAGGAATCTCGCCTCGTGGCTCAGCCGCTCCTGGCTGTGCAAATTGAACAGCCCAGGAAGTGGCAAGGGCACAGCCGGAGTGGGTGTGCCACGACGCGAGACCGGGCGGATTCAGCGGATCAGCTCTTGCGCCGCCTCAACGAACGACGAGGCAGGCAAGATAACCGATGCCGCATCCAATCGCGCAGCCGGCCAGCACGTCGCTCAAGAAATGCATACCGAGCACGATGCGGGAAGCTGCGACGCTCAAGGCGCAAAAGAGGAGCCATAACAGCAGGAATGGAAAGAAGTGCGCCACCGAAACGGCGAATGCGAAAGCCGTGATCGTGTGGCCCGAAGGGAACGAGAACTCGTCCGGGGGCAGCAGTCGCGCCCAGTTGTGCCGTTCGAGAACGGAAGGACGCTGGCGGCCGATGGCGCGTTTGAGCGCCTGGAACACCGTGATTCCGAGGCCGCAGGCGACCAGGCCCGCCTCCGTCGCGCTCAGGCCCGCGGCGCCGCCCGCCAGTAGAAACACGACGCCCTGCGCGTACCACAAACATCCATCGCCCGCGCGCGTCGCACCGATCATCCACCAGCGGATCCACCGCGGCGGACGCCACCGCGAGACCTGGCGCATCAGGCGCAAGTCCTGATTGGTGACGAAGCCGAGCACAGCCAGGGGAGCGCTGTTGATGGTCATGCCACACTCTCCTGCGACTCCGCGGCGCCTGGAGCAAACCGGGGCGCGCGCTCCTCCAGGACCCGGCGGCCCCACTTTCGCGCGAAGGATCGCTCCACCAGGAAATTCCCCAGCGTAGCGAGCGGAACAGCCGCGAGCAGCGGGGCCAGCATGTACGTCCAGCGCGATTCGTTCATCATGGCGAGCGAAATGCGAATCACGTCAGCCGTGAGCTTCAGATACGTGCCCGGATACCCGGCCGCGCGCGCGCGCCCGCGTTTGAGTCCGGCGAGAAACTCCTCGCGGGTGCGTGCACCCGGCACCTCCGTCCAGGCCGACCCGGCCGACTCGAGCGTGTGAGCGTCACTGCCGCCCACGCCGATCTGGAAGTTGCGCCCGGCGAATTCTTCCGCGCGTCCATTGTGAGTCCAGCTCAGGTGCGCGTTGAGCACCTCGCACCCGCGGAAGAGCTCGAACATCTCGAAGTCTTCAGCACAACGCCTGCCCGTCAGGGCGGAAAACGGGTGGTTCACCGTCGCAAAAAGCCGCTGCTCGCCGAGATAGGCGGCCAGCCGCGGGAGATCGTTGCGGCGGCGCTGCAGCTCCGCGTGGTGGCGTTCCTCCATGTCATAGACGCCGATGTGAACCTCGGTTCCCGAAGGCGCGCGGCAGGTAACTTCCTCGCTCAGGAAGAAATCGCGGCGCGAGCGAAAAGCTTCGGCGCCGTCAATGGAATCATGGTCCGTGAAGGTGATCAGGTCCATCCCGCGGCGGCGGAGGCTCTCAAAGAGCTGGTGGGGGTCGCTATACGACTCACGGCACAAACGCCTCAACACCGGCAAGGTGCACATGCCGGAGTTGAGGCTGTGAACGTGCATATCGCATCGCACGTTATAGGCTAGGGTGCTTAAGTTAACGGATCATTACATTTGAATGAATTGTCTGTGAATCAACGTAGCATCCTAGCCTCTCTGTGTAATAATCCGGTACATGGATACTATCGAGCTGCTCTATTTCGACGCGGGTGGCGGGCACCGCAGCGCGGCTACAGCCCTTGACGCTGTCCTGAAGCAGGAAGGCCAGTGGCAGACGCAACTCACTAGCCTCCAGCGGATTCTTGACCCCATCGACCCGGCGCGGCGCCTCACGGGCACCCGCCTGGAGGACGTCTACAACCTGCTGCTGCGCCACGGATGGACGCGCGGCTCCGAGCGCCTGCTCGCGCCTTTGCACGCCGCCATCCGCCGCTATCATCCCGAGACCGTGCGCCTGCTCGAAGAACATTGGCGGAGCACACGGCCCGATCTGGTCGTCTCGGTGGTGCCGCACTTCAGCCGCGCGATCGCGGAGAGCGTGCATCGCGTAAATCCTGAGACCCCGCTGGTTACCATCCTCACGGACTTTGCCGACTTTCCGCCGCACTTCTGGATCGAGCCGCCGCAGGGTGACGCGAATCACTACTACATCTGCGGCACCGATCGCGCCGTCGAGCAGGCCGCGGCGATCGGCGTGCCGCCGGACCGGGTGCTTCACACCAGCGGCATGATCGTCCATCCGCGGTTCTACGACGCCCCGCCGGTCGATCGCGCGCGTGAACGCGCACGGCTGGGCCTCAGCGCGCACCTCCCGACCGGACTGGTTCTCTTCGGCGGCCACGGCTCGATGGTGATGCGGGAAATCGCGGAGCGGCTGGACGAGTCAAGTATCCAGATGCAGCTTATCCTGATCTGCGGCCGCAACCGGGCGCTCGAAGATGATCTGCGCCGGACGCGCACGCATCATCCACGCTTCATCGAGGGCTTCACGAGTGAGGTGCCTTTTTACATGCAATGCGCCGATTTTTTCATCGGCAAGCCGGGCCCGGGTTGCATCAGCGAGGCGCTGCTGATGGATCTGCCGGTCATCGTCGAACGCAACGCGCGCACCATGCCGCAGGAGCGCTACAACGTGGAATGGGTGCTCGAGAAAGGCGTGGGGCTGGCGGTTAAGGATCTTGGGCGCGAGATCGTCAATGCTGTGGGACAGTTGCTGCGCCCGGGCATGCTGGAAGATTACCGGCGGCGCGTGGCGGCACTCCGGAATCGGGCGGTGTTTGAGATTCCCGGAATGCTCCGGCAAATGCGAGAGCGCTGCGCGGCCGCTGTGGCCTGAGAACAAGCCGACAGTTAGTTGACAGTCGACAGCCGACAGTCAACAGTCACCGGCCGGTAAAAGGGATTGCGGACGGCATTCTTCCAAAAGCTCTCCGTCAGCGGTGGAATCTCAGAGAAGTCGATCTCCGAGTCGGGCCGTGCTGCAAGCCGCGCCAGGCGGCGCTTGCGGCCGGCCGTCATGGGGCTCTCACTCAATTTTTTCCACACGGATTTCCTCATAGCGTTGCCGCTTCCTCCTGGTAGACCCCTGGCCAATCTTCTGAGTACAATAAGCGGCATGAACAACCAGCTCCGATCGTCGCGCCTACGGGCTCTCATCCTTGTCGCATGTATTCTCCTCGCAGTTGTGACTGTATGTCCATCAACAGGTTCAGCGCAGGCTTTGACGAAACGGTCGGTGAGTGCGACGGTAACGGACCCGCTGGGTCGTTTTGTTACCGGCCTTGAGCCAGCAAATTTCGCAATTGTGGAGAACGGGACGCGTCGCCCGATCACACACGTCACCGAAGTCGGCAACCAATACTTGCTGGAGTTTGACGCCGCAAGTCCATCGTCGGATGTTGAAGTCGTTCTCCAGCAGCCGCGCGATCTGCCGCCGCTCCGCGCGGACCTCGAGGCTACGACGAAGCGCTCGGTGCGTGTGCGGGTAACAGATCCAATGGGCCGCTTCGTCACTGGCCTTGAGCGAACAGATTTCGGGATCGTGGAGAAAGGGGCGCCCCGCCCGATCACGGGCGTCACCCAACTCGACAACGAATACTTTCTAGAGTTTGAGGCCGCAAACCCATCATCGGACGTTGAAGTTGTCCTCCGGCAGCCGCGCGACTTGCCGCCGCTCCGAGCTAAAAAGTTACAATGAAACGGGAGGACGGGCTCATGGCAACGCTCGATTGGTCCCAATGTCCCGCCGTCGAGAGCATTCCCGGGAAGCGTAGCGGCGCATGGGTGTTCAAAGGCACGCGGATGCCGATTTCCGTTGTTTTTGAGAATATCGAGGATATGACCGTTGACGAGCTTGTGGAGGAATTCGGGGTCACGCGCGAACAGGTTCATGCTGTTCTTGAGTTCGCCGCGCAAAGCGCCGAGGCCAACGCCGTCGAAGTTCGCGGATAAACGCTCGTTTTGTTCGACAACGGGACCCCGCGTACGCTTGCCCGCTACCTGATTGCCACCACGCCGTCACGGAAGCCCGCGCCCAAGGATGGGAGAAACTGGAAAACGGCGAACTCCTGACCGTTGCAGAAGCCGCAGGCTTCGAAGTGCTGGTAACAACCGACCGGAATATCCGCTATCAGCAGAACCTCACCGGACGTAGACCGCGATTGTCGTTTTGGGCAAAGGCCGATGGAGCATCATCAAAGCGCACGTCGCGCAGATCGTCGGCGCAGTCAATGTCGCCACACCTGGCAGCTACACCGAAATAGAGATGGCGGAATAGGCAGCCCTCATTCGCTCAAATTGCCAAGTTTGACCAATGATGGCTGAAATCGAAGGCCGTATTCCTCATGTTCACCGTCGAGCAAATCAACGATCTCCACGACCAGCTTGGTAGCGCGAAAACCTTCATGGAGTATGTGCGGGCTCTCAAGGCGCTGGGCGTCGAACGGTACGATTCCTATCTGGCCGACGGCCATTCGGAGTACTTCGGAGACGCCGGCTACAAGGTTGTCTCGCCACCGCTGCACGAGGTGTTTGCCATCGCCGAAACCGGTGACCGCGAGGCGTTCCTCGAGCACCTGCGCCGGCACGAGCAGGGCCAGACGACGTACCTGGAGATGTCCAAGGCCATTGCGGAAAGCGGGATCGACAAGTGGACGGTGGACACGGGCGGAATGACGTTGACGTTCTACGATAAGGCGGGCAGGGAGATGCTGGTCGAGCAGATCGGCTAAGGTCAGGTCGTCACTACCAGCCGACCCGGGCCTCGATGTTAATACCTCTATCGTAGGTTCTGGCCCCTTCAGGCAGAATACTTTGGGCGATTTCCGGTTGGCCCTTTCTTCATGTCGGCTCATCGCGAGTTTTCGAAGGTCGTCCAACTTTTGACAGTCGACTGTTAACCGTCGACTGTCGACTTGTGGCCTGTTCAATCCCGGCTCGCCGGCCTACGTTTCATAAAGATCGCCGGCGAGATATTTCAGTCCGCTGTCGACCGCAACCGTGGCCACCGTCTTCCCGCGCCCGATTTCCCGCGCCAGTTGCAATGCCGCCACAACGTTCAGTCCGGACGACGTGCCTGCGAAAATCCCTCCCTCCCGGGCCAGCCGGCGCGCCATGGCGCGCGCCTCTTGCTCATCGACCGTACGCACTTCGTCGTACTGCCCGTCCTTCAGATGCGGAGGGCGAAACCCCGCCCCGATCCCTTCCACACGATGGGGTCCGCCCGTGCCGGTCGTGAGGACCGGAGACGAGGCTGGCTCAAGAGCCACGATTTTCGTCCGCGCGCCTCGCGCTTTGAGCGCGCGCGACACGCCCATAAT
>JASHQD010000689.1 GCA_030037755.1 Terriglobia bacterium | reverse complement strand
TGGGGCCTTTCGAGCGGTCATGCTTCGTTGTTTTACAACACGGACACACATCGCACACTGCGGTCGGAGAACCCGGTGGTTGCGTTCCAAAGCCTGCATCCGCCATACCTCGCTCATCTCCTCCTAGCTCGCTCCTGCTCCGCCCTTTCGAAGAGGCACTCGATCTTGCCAGCCGGCCCCTGGGGGTACTTGTCGTTCAGAATACCTGCAATCCATGGCAGCTCAGGATCTTCGTCGCAATCTCTTCCCCACTCCATCATTAGCTCGACATATTTGCAGATGTCCCGCTCCGAAACGATTCCGTAACGTGCCGCTTTCCTGATTCCGTACTTGATTGTGTCTCGGGCGCCAAGGTCGCCGAACGATCGAATCTGGCTCGGGAATAACCGTAGAAGGTGTCTGATCATGCGATTCTCGAAGTCTCTGAGCAGGGCCTCAGTAAACGCCGACACCTGTTCTGGTCGAATTGTTAGCATTGATCTGATCGCCCGCAAGTGAATCGTCGGGCAATTGACGATTCCACCCAAGGTCCCAGGTTTAACTCATCCGCCATGGCAGGCACATGATTGTCGGCAAAGCGCGAAAGCGACCGGTACCTATGCACAATGATTGTATTTATGATGCAGTTGTTTTTACCTGGCAGCCTCACAGAGTTGCGAATTACTGGGACATAAGCCCAACCACGGTCTTCTCAGTACCTCGTGACCCCACTCTAAAGAACCAAGCCTCTCTCGATTCTTCACCGTCCATCAAATAGCACTTCACCGGACCGAGAAACGTCCGCGTCTCCTCCGCCGTACACGTGGGCAGATACACCCGCAGCACCCGCGGATCGTAAAATCGAAAATAGACCTGCTTGCCTTCGGGCAGCTTCACCATCAGAAACTGCCGCAGATGCCGGCGGACCTCTGCGAATGGGCTATCGCTGGTCAAGAAGACGCCCCAGCTTTTGCCCCAGCTTGCCCGGACCACCACTTCGAGCAGCGGCGAGTCTTTGGGCAGGCGCACGAGGTACGGCGCGACGACGGCCAGCTTTTCGCCCTCCGCGCCTTCGTAAAGCGATTGGTACTCCTGGTCCGACTGGAACAGGATCGCCAGCACCGTGGGATCACGTGCCGCGTCCAGGATGGCGTAAAGCGGCTGGAATTTTTCGCGGAGCAGTTCCAGCAGCTTCGTCGTCTCGGGCGTGAGGGGCGGCAGCCAGGGCGCGTCGAGCAGGCCCGATTGCCCCACGCTCTGAAGCATTGGAGGCGCAGCAGACCCGGCCACCGGCCCGGGACTAGGCCGCGACCCGCTCCGGGGCCCTGGCTCCGGCAGATCCCTCGTCTCCTGTTCCTCTTCGGCACCTGCTTCCTCTCCGGCACCCGCTTGCTCTCCCGCACCTACCACTGGCGCGACCGCCGGAGATTGGGTAACGGTGACGGCCGGCGATGCTCCATCTGCCAGCGCTGACTGGGCTCCTGTTACTGAAGGAGCATTCTCGACCCGCGACGCGACTGGCGGCGGCGCGCCCGCCGCGGCTGCTGGTCCCATGTGGACAATCGCTTCCGTCGATCCCGCCTGGATGCGATCGCCATCGGCCACGAGCACGTGATCCACGCGCTGGCCGTTGACAAAAGTACCGTTCCGGCTGCCGAGATCGCGAATCGCGAGCCCCGCGGCCTGCCGCTCAAGGGCGAAGTGAAGACCGGACATGTGCTGGTCGCCGGCAAAAACCACCTGAGCGCGCGCCGTTCTTCCCACCTGCACGGACGCGCTGGCAGGAATCTCGACCATGGCGCCAGCCGAGGGTCCGCTCACGACCTCCAGAAATACCGTCATCCGTCACCACAGGAATTGCGCAACCGCGAATGCGTCCGGCGTGCGGCGTGAACGGCCGCCGGTGCGGGCCGGGCATCGGCGGCACGCGTCGCCGGTCCAAACAGAGCAGCACTCCGATCCGCCACCGGCGCTCGCAAAGTACCGCGATATTCCCCCTACGCTGCGCAGCTCCCCACAATTCTGATCCTTCTGCCTTGTCCACTTCAATCAGCAGGCCCCGAACCGGGACCCGAATCAACTGGGTCAATGGTCACAGAACGGAGCGCCCGACTGGGCGGCGCTGACCAGGGCCAGGCCCTGCCCGGGAATCCCGATCATCACCTGCGGAAAACCCATCACAATCACGCCGCCGTGCGCCGTCTGATCGCCCATGCGCGCCGCTGGCTGTCCGCCGATCAGTACCGTGGTCGAGCCCATCACAATCACGTCCGGCGGGCCCACGCAGGTCAGCATGTCGCCCACGCGGGCAGCCGGCAACATCCCGATCAGCACGGTGGGACAGCCGGGCGGCAAGATGGGTCCGCCGACGTGCGGGACCAGGCCCGTCACCATCGGGCAAACATGCATGTCCGTTACGCGCGCGGCTGGAGGCATCTTAGGATTGCCGATTTTCGATTGCCGATTTCCGATTGAGCAGTCCCAATCCGGGCTGCCTGAATATGCTCTGCACTGGACATCGAATTACTGACAACTGACCCCTGGCCACTGATCCCTGATCCCTAGTTCAATTTCGTTCCCTTGCTTCCATCGTCGGCCGTGTCGGGATCCGTGGGATCTGTGGGCGCGTCGGGCGCGACCGGACTGTCCGGTGATGCCGGACTGTCAGGCGACGACGGACTGGCACTGGTCGCCGGGCTGGCTGCGCCTCCGCTGTTAATGAGCACCGTGATGCCCTGAATAGTCACGCCGGAGGGCCCGACGGAAACGAAACCACCTGGTCCCGTCAGACAGATTCCTTCGCCGGCCTGGATATTGATGCTCATACCGCCTTGCAAGTTTATGGACATCCCAGCTGTCAGATTGTAGCTCTGACCCGTTTGCACATTCGACGACTGGCCGACTTGCTGCGAGAATCCGCCCCCCACCTGTTCCTTGATGTCGCCCCCGGCCTGGCGCGAGACGCTGCCTGACACGCTCTCCTTTTGATCCCCGCTCAGAGTCAGCGACATGCTCCCGCTCACCTGTTCCTTCACGTCACCGGTGACGGTCCTCGAATCGTTGCCGCCAATCGATTCCTTGCGATCGCCGGTGACTTGCAGCGACATCGCGCCACCAATCTGCTCCTTGTGGTCCGCGCCGGTGTTCACCGACTTGTTCGAGCTAGTCGATTCCATCTGGTTGCCGCCGACCTGCAGCGACATGTCACTTTCGATCTTCTCGTAGTGCTTACCCTTCACGTGCCCGTGCTTGTCCGTGTTGACCAGCTCGAACTGGCTCGCATTGACGATCAAGTGGCGATTGTTACCGATGTATTCGCGCGAGTCGTGCTCCACGCGATGGTCCATATCCAGCTCGGCGTTAAGGAAGATCTGCTCGCTGCCCTTCAGGTCCTCGAACCGGATCTCGTTGTAGTTGGCCGTGCCTCCGCCCTTCGAACTGCGCGACTGCACCGTGCTGCGCGTCTGATAGTCCGGCAGCGTATAGGGCACCGTCTGCAGGGCATTGTAAACGCGGCCCATGATGATCGGGCGGTCCGGATCGCCCTCGAGGAAGTCGACGATCACTTCCTGTCCCATTCTGGGCAGGGCGATCGCTCCCCACCCCTGGCCCGCCCAGGGATGGGACACGCGTATCCAGCAGGAGCTATTCTCGTCCTGCTGGCCCTTGCGGTCCCAGTAGAATTGCACCTTGACGCGGCCGTAATTGTCAGTCCAGATCTCCTCGCCCGATTTCCCGACCACGAGCGCCGGTTGCGGTCCCTGGACAAACGGTTTGGGAGTGGTGCGCGCCGGCCGGTAAGTGACCGTGGTGGGAACACAGGTGAAGCTATTCGAGTATTGCTCCGCGGCGTTGGTGCCAGCGGTGTAGCTATCGCCGGCAGACGCGACGTGCTGGACTTCCGTCAAGAGATACGTCGTGTTCTGATCTGAGCGATAATGATTCTGCAAGGCGAAGGTATATCCGCTGGTGAATCCCCGGCAATTTCCAGAACCGGAGATTAACATTAATCGAGCTTCCTCTTCCTGCATGCGAAGCGTGGCGGCGTTCTGGCCTTCGTCGACGGTCGTGTGGATTCCAGGGTAGTCGAAAATCTCCAGGCTTTGATTGGGAGTAACGCTCGTGACCGTCGGTTCCTGGGCAATAAGGCTGGTAGTAGGAGTGGTGAAGTTATAGTCCGTCACCGTGCACTTGCCTGTTTCCAATTCCTGTTCCACGTGCCAGGACGTCACCGAGTCCGTATCGTCCATTGCGTCCGCAAGGGCGCCGTAGCCCACGGGCGATCGCGGGCAGACCGGGAGACCGTTGACGCTGTCAGTCATTACCAGCGTATGTTGCCCCTCGGTGCTGTGGTCGAAATAGTAGAAAATCCCGTACTCCTCCATCAGCCGCGAGATGAAATTGAATGCGGTCTCGCGATATTGCACGCAATATTCGAGCTGCGGGTACGTTCCGGTCATCTTTCCCTGACGAAAGTTGTTGAAGCCGAAATTGTTGAAGACCTGGCTGATAATGTCGGCCGGCTTCATGTTCTGGAAAATCTGGCAGTCGGCGTGGCGCGTCAGAAACCAGAGCCAGGGGACCACTTCAGCGGTGTAATGCGTGAAGTAGCGATCGTCAGTGGCGCCTTGCGCAAAGCGGCTGACGTAACCGTTGATATAGCGCGGGCTGCCGTCGGGGAGCTGGATGGTAATCGTAACATTTTGGCCGACAATGCTGTTGAACGTCAGGGCGTCGTTGTTGTAAGCGAGCAATTCAAGCTGAAAGTTGAACAGGCGTGAGATTCCTTCATGTCCGGTCACGCTCTGGAGCAGGAGCACGTCCGTACCGAGAGGAGTGTCGATCGATAGCAGCCGATTGGCTTGTGTGTAGGACTCTGAATCTCCCACGTTGCCAGCCTTCCTGAAATCTCAAGTGCCTGAGAGGCGCGTTGGCGGTACGTCCGGAAACATTCGATCAGGAGTAGACAAAAGCTCCCTCGGAGTCCACGCCGACCTGAATCCGCTCGATCTGCTCGCCCTCCGCCATCCTGCCGAGCAACTGCCGGGAAATCTCGGGAAGCAGCGTATTGGTGAGGATGTTATCCACACTGCGAGCGCCGCTCTCGACCTCGGTACAGCGCCTGGCCACTCCGTCGACCAGAGCGGCGTCATACGTCATCTCGATCTTGTGATTCTCAAACAAGCGCCGCTTGATCTTCCCCAGTTTCAGGCTGATGATCTGCTTCAAGGCTTCGTCCCTCACCGGGTAGAACGGGATGATCACCATGCGGCCGAGAAATGCCGGCTTAAAGATCTTGTTGAGTTCCGGCTTCAATGTCTTCACCAAACCCTCCGGACCTGGCGCGGTTTCCGGGTCCGCGCACAGCTTCATCATGGTGTCGGTGCCGGCGTTTGTGGTCAGAATGATGATATTGTTCTTGAAATCGATCTCGCGGCCTTCGCCGTCCTCCATCATGCCCTTGTCGAACACCTGGTAGAACAACTCCAATACATCGGGATGAGCCTTCTCCACCTCATCGAGCAGCACCACGGAGTATGGGCGGCGCCGGACGGCCTCCGTGAGCACGCCGCCCTCGCCGTAGCCGACGTAGCCCGGGGGCGAACCCTTCAGTGTGCTGACGGTGTGGGACTCCTGAAATTCCGACATATTGATCGTTATGAGATTGCGTTCCCCCCCGTAAAGCAGGTCCGACAGGGCAAGAGCAGTTTCGGTCTTGCCTACGCCACTTGGCCCAACCAGCATGAAAACGCCGATGGGCTTGTTGGGATCGTCGAGACGAGCCCGCGAGGTGGAGATTCTCTGGCTGATAATCTCGAGCGCGTGCATCTGCCCGATCACCCGCTGGCCCAGCAGCGACGGCAGAGAGAGCACGGTAGCAATCTCGTTCTTTAGCATCTTCCCGACAGGGATGCCGGTCCACGCCGAAATGACTTCGCCCGCAATTTGCGCGTCCACGGCCACCCGGATCATGGGAGCTTCGCCCTGCAAGGCGGACAGCTCCGCCTCGGAGGTTGCAAGTTCAGCGCGTAGAGCCGCAGGATCGGGCCGCGGAACCTCCGCGACTGCCGTCGCTGTGGCGCCTGCCGTCTCGGCCGAGGCCGCCGCTGGACTCGCCGAGGCTGCGGCGGCAGTCGCAGTTGCCCCGCCGCTCCCGTCCGGACCCGAAGCAGCTTGATTCGACGCTGCTGTGCCTTCAAGCTGCGCCTGGAAATCGCGGATTCGCGTGACGAGGCCGCGTTCCTGCTCGAAACGAGCGCGCAAGGCAGCAAGACGCGTCTCAGTCTCGGTCTTGAGCGCCGCAATCTCGGCCAGCCTTTCGCGATGATCGGCCCCGACCGCGCCTTCACGCTCCAGGATTCGCTGCTGGACCGTGAGATCATCGATCTCGCGCACGCAATCTTCAATGGCGGGCGGGGTGGCGTTCTGGCCGAGCGCAAGCCGGGCGCAGGCGGTGTCCAGGACACTGACGGCTTTATCAGGAAGTTGCCGGCCCGCCAAATAGCGGTGCGAAAGGCGAACGGCGGCGGTCAAGCCCTCATCTAGAATACGAACGTTGTGGTGCTTCTCGAGCGAAGGTACGATGCCGCGCAGCATGGTCATGCACTGCGTCTCAATGGGCTCTTCAACTTTCACCACCTGGAAGCGCCGCGCCAAAGCCGGGTCCTTTTCGAAGTATTTCTTGTACTCCGACCACGTGGTTGCGGCGATCGTTCGCAGTTCGCCGCGCGCCAAAGCGGGCTTCAGCAGGTTGGCGGCGTCACCCTGTCCGGCCTGCCCACCCGCGCCGATCATGGTGTGCG
>JASHQD010000688.1 GCA_030037755.1 Terriglobia bacterium | reverse complement strand
ATCCGCCTTGTAGCCTTCGGTGACCACGCCGTGCTCCATCTGTCGCCGCGCGCGCCGGCGGATCTCCTGAATGTCCGTCAGGAAGGGCCCGTGCTTTCCCGATTCCGCTTCAGTGCCTATGAATCCTCCCGTTTCAGGCTTGCCACGATGTTCCAATGACGCCGACTCTTGGATGCCATCGTCGCGCGAATCGGGTGCGGGGAGCACTCGGCAGAAAACAAAAGGGCGGGGTTTGCTCCCCGCCCTTTTGCTTACCGCAGCTTTAACTGTTGACTGTCGACTGTCAACTGTCGACTGTTCTTAGTACCCGCCGTACCCGCCGCCGCCCGGAGGCATGGGCGGAGTCTTGTCTTCCTTGGACGGAATCTCGCTCACCAGCGCCTCGGTCGTGAGAAGCAGGGAAGCGATGGACGACGCGTTCTGGAGCGCGGTGCGGACGACCTTGGTAGGATCGATCACGCCTTCCTCGACGAGATCGCCGAAAGCCTCGCTCTGCGCGTTGAAGCCGTAGTTCGGATTGGTGTTGCTGCGCACCTTCTCCACTACGACCGCGCCCTCATGCCCGGCATTCTGGGCAATCATGCGCAGCGGCTCTTCGAGCGACCGCTTCACGATGTTGATGCCGATCTGCTCGTCGCCTTCAGCCTTGAGCTTCTCAAGAGCATTCAGGCTGCGAACCAGGGCCACGCCGCCGCCGGGCACGATGCCCTCCTCGACGGCCGCCTTGGTGGCGTGCATGGCGTCCTCGACCCGAGCCTTCTTCTCCTTCATCTCGGTCTCGGTCGCCGCGCCCACCTTGATCTGGGCCACGCCGCCCACGAGCTTCGCGAGGCGCTCCTGCAGCTTCTCGCGATCGTAGTCCGAGGTGGTTTCCTCGATCTGGGTGCGGAGCTGCTTCACGCGGCCTTCGATGTCGGCCGTCTTGCCGGCGCCTTCGACGATGGTGGTGTTGTCCTTGTCGATGGTGATCTTCTTGGCCCTTCCAAGGTCCTCAAGCCGGACGTTCTCGAGCTTGATGCCCAGGTCTTCCGTGACCGCCTTGCCGCCGCTGAGGATCGCGATATCCTCCAGCATCGCCTTGCGGCGATCGCCGAAGCCCGGAGCCTTCACGGCCGCGCACTGCAGCGTCCCGCGCAGCTTGTTGACCACGAGAGTCGCCAGAGCTTCGCCTTCCACTTCTTCGGCGATGATCAGCAGGGGCTTGCCGCTCTTGGCGATCTGCTCCAGCAGGGGCAGAAGATCCTTCATGGAGCTGATCTTCTTCTCATGGATCAGGATATAGACGTTCTCCAGCACGCATTCCATCCGGTCAGGATCGGTCACGAAGTACGGGGACAGATAGCCGCGGTCGAACTGCATGCCTTCGACCACTTCCAGCGCCGTCTCCATGGTCTTCGACTCTTCCACGGTGATCACGCCGTCCTTGCCGACCTTCTTCATCGCCTCGGCGATGATGGCGCCGATGGTGTGATCGTTGTTGGCGGAAACCGTGCCCACCTGGGCCACCATGGTGCCCTCGACGGGCTTCGAGAGCTTGTCAAGTTCGCCCTTCACATGCTTCTTGTCGCCGCTCTTGGTGAGCTCATCGTAGCCGCAGATCGCTCGGACCGCGGACTCGATTCCGCGCTTCAGGGCCATCGGATTGGCCCCCGCTGCCACGGTCTTCGCGCCCTCGCGGAAGATCGCCTGGGCGAGAACGGTCGCCGTGGTGGTGCCGTCGCCGGCCACGTCTGAAGTCTTCGAGGCCACTTCACGCACCATCTGCGCGCCCATGTTCTCGAGCGGATCCTTGAGCTCGATCTCCTTGGCCACGGTCACGCCGTCCTTGGTGATGGTCGGCGAGCCGAATTTCTTGTCCAGGACCACGTTGCGGCCCTTGGGACCGAGAGTCACCTTGACGGCGTCGGCGAGCTGATTGACACCTCGCAGAATCGCCTGGCGGCTCTCTTCACCGCGAACAATTTGCTTCGCATTTGCCATTTCTCAATCCCTCCAGAATTGGTCTTGAATCCAGAATTGATCTGGAATTTAAAATCTTGAATTTCTGATTGCGGTGAGCCTTCAGCTTTCAGCTCTCAGCAAGCGAAGGCTCGCTGTGCCTGCCTGACAGCTGATGGCTGACGGCTACTTCTTGCCGCCGCCCGCTGCCTTGGTCGCGCCCTCGATCACGCCCAGCACTTCGTCTTCGCGGATGATCAGGTATTCCTCGCCATCGAGCTTGATCTCCGTGCCGGAGTACTTGCCAAAGAGAATCCGATCACCGACCTTGACGTCGAGCGGAATCAGTTCGCCCTTCTCGCGCTTGCCGTTGCCGACGGCGATCACTTCGCCCTCCTGCGGCTTCTCCTTCGCCGTATCGGGGATAATGATGCCGCCCTTCACGGTCTCTTTCTCCTCAATCCTCTTGATCACGATTCGATCATGAAGAGGTCTAACGTTCATCTTGGATCTCCTTTCCTGCCAGTGTTTTGGGTTGGGTTCTACCAGTGTTTTGACTGCTGGACTTGGATCGGCCTCGATCAAGCCGCGATCCACTCAGGCGACTCGCCTGACCCCGTAGCAGCGGCGCATCCCTATCCGCCTCTAGGCCGCCCGGCGCAACGTTAGCGTCGTCGATTAGCACTCTCGCCTGTAGAGTGCTAATTTAACATATCGGGCGAGATTGTCAAGCCAAATTTGCAGAAGTCGACAATTTACAGTCCACAGTCGACAGTGAGCGGTCTTCTCGACCCAGGGTTTGAGCCGTCAGTTCCCAGCTTCCCGGAATGTCCCAGCCGTCGTCGCGAAATCTTAGAGTAGTTAGTAGCGTTTGTATACTGATTCCACTTGATATTCACAAAAGCGCGTGGTATGAACGGGGTGTTCGTCACTTTCCAAACCGCAGACCGACCGAAGGGAGGCGAAAATGGCCAAAACGACCTCAATTTCGATACGTGACTTTACTGCTTCCGTGCAGAACGCCGTGAAGGCGGCTGTCGCACAACATCCGAAGTTCGCTGGCGTGGAGGTTCCGAACGAGCTAACGCTCTCTTATTGGATTTGGGGGATCCCGGCTTGGGAGTCCATTCTGCAAAACGTCACCGTGGCGGAGGTGCAGGCATTTGCCAACGACGTGGCGGCGCAGATTGCTCCGGCTCATCCCGAAGCTTTCGAGCTATTGGCCAAGTCGACGGGCGGACAGGGGACAGTTTTTTCCAGGGGCGGCCATGTGATTCTCGGCATTCCCCCGTTTCCGCACGTTCAGGTGCGAAGCTAGCGCGAGGTGAGGCTATGTCCAAGCTTTGTCCGAGTGCCCAGCCGGGCATGGACGAATGCCGGGTGCTGGGCGTCGTGCGGCGCGATGGCTCGGCCCCGATGCTGGAATACCTGAACCAACGCCTGCCGGCGACACCGGAGGTGCTTGCCATGAGCGCTCCGCTGAAGCCCACGGAAGTGTTCAGGCTGGCAGCTACCTGCGCCGAGGGACGCTGTCCGCACTTTGATGGCAAGGATTGCCGCCTGGCGACAAGAATCGTCAAGATCTTGCCGGCGGTTGTTGACAGCCTGCCAGCGTGCATCATCCGCAGCGAGTGCCGTTGGTATTCGCAGGAGGGCGCTTCAGCTTGCAGGCGATGCCCTGGGATTACAACGGTCAATTACACTCCTTCTCCCCAGACTCAGGAAGTTTCCGGTTTGCCGGTGTTTCATGACTGAGTAATCGTGCGCTTGCGGTTGCCTGCCATCGCGAATGTCCGTTCCACCGTCGATCGCGCGATCTCGCAAAGCTCGCGGTCATCGCGATGTGCCTACGCGCTTAATCCAAAAGGAAGAACGTCGGGACGTGGGTTCTCCGGGATTCGGGCCAGGAACTGGGGGCCGTCGCGGAAAGAAGAATGGCCATCCGGAGGCGGCCCGGAGGTCTGAGATCTCCGGCGCCGCCCTTACCGGGAGGAGTAGGGTTCAGTCAGCGGGCCTAAAGGTGTGCCGTGAGAGGAAAGCGAGGCCCAGAAGGCCGATCCCCAAGAGCAGGACCGACGCAGGTTCTGGCGTGCTGCACTGAGTAAGCGTGAGGGACCCGCCAGCCACCGACCCGTTGCCCGGCCCCGATCCCATCAGGGTTAGGTTGAACTTGCCCAAGGCGCCAGTCTCGTCCGATGGGAGCCCGAGGTAGCTCAGCAGGGCCGGATCGAACCAGCCGTAGAGGTCGATTGCGGAGAAGGCGATCTCTCCGTTGTTTTCCATGCCGGTTTCGCCCGGCGAGTCGAATTGCCCCCAGAACAGGGTCGCAGGACTGCAAGAAGTCGCCGGAGGCACGCAGCCCGTAATGACAAATGTCCAGGGAGAACTGTCGCCGAAGCTCCAGGGCCTGGATGGGGTACCGTTTCCTCCCCGGAAGCTGCCGGTTGTGAACCATTCACTCGCGTCGGCAATCTGATAAGTTGCCGAAGATCCGGTACTCTTGACCCCCAAGCCTAGCGAAGTTCCCGATAATGCGCCGCTACCGTTCCAGGACCATGCGCCGCCGGCGCCGGAACTGATGAAATCGACTGAACCGCACCAAGCCGGCATCGACGCGAGCAACAAGCCAACAACGAGGGTGGCCGTTCTCTTGGCGAACATCGACGTACTCCTTTCGATCGACACGTCCCCTCAGATCCGCTCATCTCGAAGAACCGCGGGCGAAGGTCCCCCGCCGCTCTCTTGACGCACTTTTTTGCACATAGACTGTAAGCGAGAAAAGGGCCAGACGGCAATAGGGCGATACCCTGAGCTGGAAATGGGAAACGCCCGTATGACCAGATAGTAGGTAAACTAGGAGTTAGAGAATTGCCGATTTTTGATTGACGATTTTGAAGTTCGAAGTTATTCAGTTCGAAGTTCGAGGTTCGAAGTTTCCCCCGGTCCCGCCTACCGCTCCAGAACCGAGTCCCGATTCGGCGACAATCGGCAATCGAAAATCGGCAATTCTCGAATTCCGAACACCAACCTCGAACTGGCTGGCCGCGTCGCCGAGCTCAGAACTTCGAACTGAATAACTTCGAACTTACCTGATGACGTCCTCAAACTCCGAACCGGATAACTCCGAACTTCGAACCCCGAACTCCGCACTACTAGTCCGATCCGTAGTCGATTTCCATGTGGCGCAATAACCGGCCGCTGAAGGCGACGGCGACGATCGCCAGCGCCAGCAGCCCCAGTACGGCGGTCACGGCGGAGGCAGGCGAGGGGTTCATGGCGATGAATCCCAACGGGTTCCCCTTGTCGAGGGAAATGTCCCCGGCAATCATCACCGGGCAGAGGGATTTGAGGTAAAAGATCACGCTGATGTGCTGCAGCACTGAGGGCAGGATGGGATTGATCGCTTCCCAGATGAGCACCGCCGCGGTGGGCAGCAGCGGATTCCGAAACATCACGCCGGCCGCGAGAAACACGCTGCCGTAGCCGAGGCAAGCCAGCAGCGTCACGCCAATGTATGCCGCCAGGTGCGCGAGTCCGTGGCCGTGGAAGAAGTATTCCTGGCGGGTGCCCGAATCGAAGTACCAGTAGAGCGAGAAGAATTGCAGCACCATGCTGGTTTCGAAAATCAGGATCGCCGCCACGAGTCCCGAAACAAATTTGCCCGCCAGCAGGACGGTCCGTCGCACCGGCGCCAGAAAGTAATAATGCAGGCTCTTGTCGAGCACCTCGCCCCGGAACAGGTTCATGAAAATGCCAACGCAGCCGAAGAAAATCGCCAGGCGCAGGTAGAACAGTTGGAAGATCGCCGCGAAGGTGTGCGTGTCTTCCCCGATGTCGCCGGGTTTCCCGGTTTTCATCCTGTAGAGGGAATTGCCCGCGAAAATGACCACGGGCATGACGGCCAGAAAGTAGACCCAGATCCCGCGGCGCGAGAAGAGGGTCCTCTTCAACTCGAGCCGCATGGTGGCCCGTACCTGCGTCCACCAGAATCCCCACGGACGCTCGCTCATTTCGTCGACTCCTCCGTGCCGATCAGGTACTCGTAGACCGAGAGCACGTCGTCATCCGCCGGCGCCACCGATTCGATGTCCACGCCGTTCTGTGCGATCTTATTCAGCAGCAGGTAGAAGCGATCGGCGTCGCGCGTTTTCACCAGCACGCCCTGGCGGTCGTTGTGAATCCGCGCCTCGACCACGTAGTCGTTTTGAAAGATTTGCGAGGCCAGCTCGCCGGGCTTGTCGCACCGGATCAGGACCTGCATGGGATGCTCCTGGATCTCTTCGCGCACGCCCTGGATCTGCCCCTCGGCCACCACGTAGCCGTTGCTGAGCAGAATCACCTGGTCCGAGATCACGTCCACTTCGTGAAGGACGTGGCTGGAGATGATCAGGTGCAGCCCCTCGGCGGCGAGAGCCCGAAACAGCGCGATGGTCTCGGCCCGGATCAGCGGATCGAGTCCATTGAGCGGCTCGTCAAGGACGAGGACCGACGGGTTGTGGCAGATCGCCTGGGCTAGCTTGATGCGCTGCCGCATACCCTTGCTGTAGCCCGCGATTTTGCGTCCGGCAGCATCCGTGAGGCTCACGCGCTCGATGGCGCGCATGGCGAGTTCGCTCGATTGCGCGTGAGGGTAACCGAACAGCCGCAGGTAGGAATAGATGAATTGGTAGCCGCTCATGCCGCGCGGGAAGGAATCAAACTGGGTGCAGTATCCGACCACGCGGAAAAGGCGCTCGGGATCGTCGGGCGCGATGCCCAGCACGCTGATGCGTCCGCGTGTGGGCTGTACGAGACCCGTCATGAGATTCATCAACGTCGTCTTGCCGGAGCCGTTCGGACCCACCAGGCTGGTGATGCCGGGCGGAACCGACAAGTTGACACGATTCACGCCGAGGACGTCTCCATAGAACTTGGAGACGTCCTCAAAAACGATCCGGGTTTGCGCGGTAGCCTCGCTCATCGGTTCGATTATCCCGCAGTACCTCAACTGCCCTGTTATCCCACCACAATCTCGTAGGCTCGGACTTTGCGCTCAAGCAACGCGATACAGAAGACGCAAGCCGCCAGCAACGCGATCCAGGCGCTCGATGCCGATATTCCGACAGGATTCGCGTGTCCGAACAGGCTTCCCTCGACCGTCGTCAGCAAGTTCCCAAGGTCGATCAGGTAGCCGTTCTTGGTCTCAAGCACGGCGTTGATCACCTGCGCGAGTCCGGATCCGAAGAAGAAGACGCCAAGCAGGGCGGCGCCGGCGGCGATCTTCCGCTTGATCCACGCCGAAATCGCCAGCGACAGCAGAGAAAAGACCAGAATCTCGATGGCGCTGCCGATGAAGATGCCCCAGGCGAGCCCGATATTGGCCCACGCCCATGGCGCTCCCGCGAGGCTGGCTTGGATGCCGAAGAGGACAAGCCCGGGAATCCAGGTGATCAGCGACAGCAGCCAGAGCAGAATCGCCATCTTGCCGATCACGTATTCGGCGCGCGAAAACGGCCGGCAAAGATACAGCGGTAACGCGTTGTTGGCGAGATCCGGCGAGACGAGGCCGGGTCCGACGATGGCCGTGAGAATGAAAGCGAATGCGCTCTGAACCGCGAGAAAATGCATGAAGAAATCGGCGTCGATCGCCAGCACTTCGCGAATGTTCAGGGAGGTCAGCAACGACAGGTTGTGATTCACGTAGATCACCGCGGCGCAGCCTAGCGGGTAGAAGAAGCAACAGACGAAATAGGCGGTGAGCATCCGCGACCGGAACAGGTTCCTGAAGGCGTAGCGCGTGATGATGGTGAATCGCGACCACGCGGGCGTCAGCGCACCGGCATAGCTCCGATAGCTCCGCTTATGGACGGCCATTGGTGCTCTCCATGGCTTTCAGGAAGATGTCCTCCAGGCTGTCGCGGCGGTAACTCAGTCGGCGGATCTGGATATTGCGCTCGCCTGCGAGCCGGTAGAGTTCGCGAATCGCGAAGCTCTCGGGAAGCACCATCTTCATACGATGGGCGGACGTCAAGGCGCATTCGCATCCGAGGGCGCTGACCGCGTCCGCAAAGCCGTTGTCGCCGCCGACCGTCTCAAGTTCGAGGAACCGGCGATTGGCCCGGCGCTCCTCCTCCAGATTCGCGTAGTGGACCTGGTGCCCTTCCTTCAGGATCAGCACTTCCTCGCAGGTCTCCTCGACGTCGCGCAGCAGGTGCGAGGAGATCAGGATGCTCACCTCGTTCGTGTCGCGCATTTCGCGAATCAGGCGGATCATGCGCTGTCGCGCCGGTGGATCGAGCCCGTTGGTGGGCTCATCGAGCACCACGAGCTTGGGTCCGTGGGCGATGGCCTGCGCCAGCTTGGCGAGCTGCTTCATGCCGAGCGAGTAGGTTCCGAGCCGGCGATATCGAGCCTCGCCGAGTCCGACGTAGAACAACGCCTCGTGCGCGCGCTCGAGCGCCGCGTCCGAGGGCAGTCCGGACAGCTCCGCCATCATGCGGATGAAATTTACGGCCGTCATCGATGCGATGAAGCAGTCGGACTCCGGCATGTAACCGGTCAGAGCGCGGATCTGGCGGGTCTCAGTGCGGATATCGTGGCCGAAGACGCGCGCCGTGCCCGCGAAGGGCCGGTAAAAACCCAGCAGGGTATTGATAAGCGTCGATTTTCCCGCGCCGTTTGGTCCCAGCAAGCCGATCGCCCGCCCGGACATGGAACACCTCAGGTCCTTGAGGATGTCCCTTGGTCCGAAGCGGACGTTGAGACCGTCGAGTTCGATGACAGCAGCCATTGTTGGTCGCCGGTTGCCAGGTTTCAGCGCTCAGCCCTTGGCCTTCAGCATTTAGCTCTCAGCTGTCAGCCTTCAGCTTTCAGCTTTGTACGATTCATCTTGGCTGTTTGGGAATCTAGCGCTGGTTCTCTCAGGACTCCCTCCACGCCCCCACGACCACCAACCCGATCCCCATCGCCAGAGCCACCCATTCCGCCCACTCCAGACGCACGTCCCTCAACCGCCCCACCCGCTTGAAGGGATCGTTCCACCGCCAACTTCCCCGCCGGTAGATCCCCAGTTTTACCGTCGCCGCCGTCACCAGGATGTAACCGAGCATCTCCGCCCCGCCAACGGTCATCGCTTGCGCCGTGCCCGCCAGGAACGGCTGGTTGCGCAGATCCACCGCCACGAGCGAGTTGGTTCCCAGAAACAGCCCGGTCATTACTGCCAGCCAGATCGGCACGAAATACCCGACGGCGAATCCCCGCACTCGCTGCAGATTTAACGCGGCGCACAAGACGCAAACCACGCCGAGGTTTGTTTCCAGCGTACGCACGAATTGGCCACTCCACGTCCCGTTCGCCGCTGCCCACCCGCCTATCCGAAACCATGGACTGCCCACCAGCAGCTTCTCCGGAAGTCCGAAATACGCGATTAGAAACACTACCTGGTGCAGGAGCATGTACAGCCCGTACAGAAAGAGTACCCGCAGCAGTACCGTCCGCAAGTCGCCCTTCAATACGGCCTCTTCCCACGCTTCCTCGTCGTTCGTCGCTGCAGTCCCGTGTTGGTTCATTTGACCTCCAACCGGGGACTTTGAACTAGTTGATTCAGTTTCTCAGTTCCTCAGTACTTTCGACCTTCGACTGTCAACTTCTTCCTGTGCCCGAACCCGACTTGCTCGTCTTCTGGATCATCTGCATCAGATCCCACGGTCCGGCGCCGTGCATCCCGAAGAGCGATTCAAGCCCGACTCCGAAGAAGCTTCCGGTCCCCGCGATCACGATCTGGTCAGGCTCGCCGTAGGCGCAGATCACGCTCGGCGTGCTGTTGGCCGTCAGCTGCTCGATCGATTGCCGCTGCGCCGGGGTGAGCGCCGGGCTGGATTCGATTTCGCCGGCGATGGGCGCGACCACCGCACCCAGATTCTGATAGACCACCGCGGAGAAGTTTGTATTACCGTCCTGCGGCAGGCGGCTGGTGAACGTGGTGGAATTCGCCAGCGTGTAGCCGGCCTGGCGATTCTCAATCGCGGTCAGCACGACACCTTGGTTTGGCCCCGCGATGAGGTACCCGTCTTCGAAGACGTAGTCGACCTCCGTCGGGGAACCGTTACCGTGCCGCTCGTTCGGGGGCGGCGTAACCTGCAGGTCGTAGAAGATTCGCCCGCCGGACGTCTGCTGGGTCAGGCTGAAGCGCGGCCGCTCGTGGCCCTCAGTTTGCGGCTGCTCGTTCGAGGCCGACACCAGCTTCTCGATGGCGCTCTGGAGCCGCGGAGCATCGCTGACTTCCGCAATCACCTTCCAGCTCGGAGTGGGCAGCACCGGACCGTCAAGTGCGAACGTGGCTTCGCCGCCCAGCGTCCCAACGATGTCGTCCTGTACGTTCACTCCCGCCTTGGACTCGAACTCCGCAAGGTCCTGGCCGAGATGATTGTCGTCGTCCTGCCCGAAGCTGATCATCTGGGTCAGAATATCGCGCGGCGATTGCACCACAAACGATACCGCCAGGCTCGCCTTGGGCGAGACGAAGTCGAGCGTGCCCATCGGGCTCGGCTGCGCCAGCCAGGCGGCCACTCCCTCCCGATC
>JASHQD010000687.1 GCA_030037755.1 Terriglobia bacterium | reverse complement strand
GGCCTTCATAACCTTCGCCACAGCCTAAGCAACTGGCTAGTGAACAAGGCTAAGGTCGAGCCGAAGATCGTGCAGGGCATCCTCCGACACTCGCGTATTCAGACGACGTTGGACCTGTATACGCAAAAGGACAGTGACCAGGCGCTGGCGGCACAAGGGGCGTTTCTGGCGGCTTTGGGGATGCGTGCCGAGGCAGTGCAGTGAGCTGTGGATTGGATTGTGGGTCAAACTTTTCGGGCCAATCGCCCGCAACTGCCAGAAAACATTGGTAGGCCCGAACGGACTCGAACCGTTGACCTCTACCGTGTCAAGGTAGCGCTCTAACCAGACTGAGCTACGGGCCTTTATTGAAGGCAAATGTCTTAACTGCGGCTCGAAGAGCTCTCCAAATGCCTTCGGGGATCGACCAGGCAGCGATTCCCAGGAATCGCGTCATTTTCGCGCCTGTCGAGCTGTATAACGGCATTCATTTTATCATCGAAGAGCGAGTGTGCATAGGTTGCCGTCACCTCAGGTTGCCGTCACCTCATGGTGTGTCGCGGCAAACTGAGAAAGTCCTTTTTCGGGCAAGGTAAACGCTGCTGTTCAGAAGCGACAGCACGGCTGGGCGCCCCGTCCGCCTCCCGCACCTGTATTCAATGCGCCCGGCCGCCCGGGCGCCACACTCTCGGGTACGGCCACGAGCCTTGAGGACGAGTCGCTGGCGCTTGCGGGGGTGCCCGCGCTCCGGGGCGAACCCATTGTGTCTATCTTGCTTGTTTTCAATAGCTTATACGAGAAAAAGGGCCGTTTTCGCTGAGATCTATCATCCCCGGGGCTCTTCCAATTGCGGATTCAACCGGCTGGCGTGTGAACCGGCTCAGGCGTTTGTCTCGAACACGGCCGCAGCACCTTGGGACAAAGCTGAAAAGTTCTTTAAAAATCAATCCGAAAGGCTGCGAGATTCACGGACCTATTGCGGATTTGAACCGCATCCCGCACTCGGCTCTCTGCTACCATCGAGCAGCAGGACGCTTTCCGCCACAACGTAGGCGCTGTATTCCCAACGGGCCCGATCCGATGCCAAGCAGGAAGGACAACCTGGTGGAAGTGGCGGTGATGGCGCCGATTCCGCGCCCGCTGACCTACCGCGTGCCCCCTCGCCTGGAAGTGCGCGCCGGCCAGCGCGTCTTCGTACCCTTGGGAACCCGGCGAGCCCAGGGGATCGTGCTCGAGCCGGTGGGGACGATCGCCGCTGGCGTTGAGGTCAAGGACGTGATCGACGTCATCGACCCCGAGCCGCTGCTGTCGCCCGAATTGCTGACCCTCGGCCTCTGGATCGCCGAGTATTACGTCGCCCCGCCCGGCGAGGTCTTCCGCACCATGCTGCCGCTGCTCAAGGAGACGCGACGCGCGGAGCGTCTGGAGATCACCGCAGCGGGGCGCACGCGGTTGGACTATCTGGTCGAGAGGCTCTGCGACGAAGCGATGTCGACCGCCGCAGGTAGCGACGCGCCGCAGCCGGCCAATGTCGACGCGATCGACGCGGCCGACGATCAACCGGCAGGCGCGGACTCCAAGCCCGCGGATGCCAACGAGCGCGAGCGGCTGTTCTTCGAAGCTCTTCTGAAGCGCCCTCTGTCGATTCCTGTCGCCAGAAAGCAGTATGGGGCCGACGTCGTCGAACGGGCCCACCAGGAACAGTGGGTGGAATTGCACAATGTGGAGGAAAAGCGAGCCCGCCGGACGGTGCTCGCCGTCCGTCTCGCCGGACCCGTCCCCGAGCATCTACCCAAGCTTTCCAAGGGTGCGCGGCGCATCCTGGACGCGCTCGCGGGGCCGGCGACCAAGGGTGGGGAGCCGAGCGATCATCGGGCGCTGCTCAAGTCCGCCAAGGGAACCATCCCTCAGCTACGGCAGTTGGAGATGGCCGGGCTGGTCTCCATCGAAGACCGGTCTGCGTTCGGCTCGCCGGCCACGACCGAGACCGAAGCCGAAGACGAATTTGGCGCGCCGATCGATGGCTCGCGCTTCGAACTGACCGCCGAGCAGGCGGCGGCGTTTCGGGATCTCACCGAGCGGCTGGACGCGCGCAAATTCTCCACCACGCTGCTTTACGGCGTCACCGGCAGCGGCAAGACCGAGCTGTATCTGCGCCTGATCGCGCGCGCCCTGGAGCAGAATCGCGCGGCGCTGATGCTGGTCCCGGAAATCGCGCTCACGCCCGCGGTCCGTGCGCTGTTCATCTCGAGATTCGGACGCGAGGTCGCCGTGCTGCACAGTGCCCTCGCGCGCGGCGAGCGTCATCAGGCGTGGTGGCGGGCGGCGAATAGCGAAGCGCGGGTGGTGCTGGGAACCCGTTCGGCCGTCTTCGCGCCCGTGCCGAACTTGGGCCTGGTCATCGTGGATGAGGAGCACGACGCCAGCTACAAGCAAGACGAGACGCCGCGCTATCACGGCCGCGACGTCGCCGTGGTCCGCGCCCGACTGGCAGGCGCATTATGTGTGCTCGGTTCAGCCACGCCCTCGCTCGAATCGTACTCGAACGCCGAACGCGGCAAGTACGCCCTGGCCAGGCTGGCTCAGCGCGTGGCCGGGCGTCCGCTCGCCACGGTGGAAGTGGTGGACATGCGCGCCGAGTTCCGCCAGACCTTCAGCAAGATTCCGATCTCACGCCGCCTGCAGTCCGAAATCGAGACACAACTCGCGCGCCGCGAGCAGACCATCATCCTGCACAACCGCCGCGGCTATTCGTGGTACCTGCTGTGCCGCAGTTGCGGACAGAGCCCGGAGTGCGTGAACTGCTCCATCTCGCTGACCTATCATCGCGCCGAGCACCGGTTGATCTGCCACTACTGCGGGTATTCCATTCCCGTGCCGTCGCGATGCCCGGCGTGCCAGAGCGAGTTCATCTACTATGTCGGCGAGGGAACGGAAAAGATCGAAGACAAATTCCGCGAACTGTTTCCCACGGCCCGGGTCGAGCGCCTGGACCGCGACGTGGCGCGGCGTGCCGGGCACTTCGAGCGCGTGTTGGGGCGCTTCCGGCGCGGCGAAATCGACATCCTGATCGGAACCCAACTCGTCTCCAAGGGCCACGATTTCCCGGGCGTCACGCTGGTGGGCGTGGTTTCGGCCGATCAGGGTTTGCGCCTGCCCGATTTTCGCGCCGCCGAGCGCACTTTTCAGCTCCTGACCCAGGTCGCAGGCCGGTCCGGACGGGGCACGACTCCCGGCCGCGTGCTGGTCCAGACGTTTTATCCCGAGCACTACGCCATCCGGCTGGCCGCCGACCAGAATTATGAAGGCTTCTTCGCCAAAGAGATGCGTTTCCGGCGCATGATGCGCTATCCTCCCGTGACGGCGCTGGCCCGAATAGTAGCCCAGCATAATAAGCTCGAAAAGGCCGTGGAGGCGGCGCGCGGGGTGGAGCGTTATTTGAAGCGCGCAGTGCCAGGGGAGGAAGATCAGGAGTCAGGGGTCAGGCGTCAGGGGTCAGGGGCTGGCGGGCCGTTCCGTTTCGCTGTGCTCGGTCCGGGGCCGGCGCCGCTGGCGCGCATTCAGGGGCGGCATCGCATCCAGTTCCTCATCAAGGCCGCGTCGCGCACGGAGCTTAACCGGCTTCTGGGGGGCCTGGCGCTTCATCTCGAAGCCGAACGCATCCCGCCACCCAGTGTCCTGATCGACATGGATCCCGTCAGCGTGATGTAAGCCGGCAAGGTGCACTAATTGACGTCCCATGTCCTGCCGATAGCGTATTGGGTGCTCGATTTCTCCGGCCGGGCCGGGCTTGGCGCAGTGACGCCGGGCAAGGGACTGTAATGCTGATCAAACACGCGGAAAGCAATCTGGGTGGCGGGAGTGTGGACCGGCCCCGGCCGGCGCAGGCCGAAGCGACGCGTCCCGAGGCGGATATCGAAGGGTCGAAGGTCGCCGCCGGCTGCGAGAAGCAATTCCATCTGCTGTTCGCCAGTAATCCTCTGCCAATGTGGCTTTACGACCAGGAGACGCTGCGGTTTCTGGAGGTCAACGACGCCGCGGTCCGTCAGTACGGTTACTCGAGAGAAGATTTCCTCAAGATGACAATCGAGGAAATCCGTCCGGCCGAGGACGTTCCGTCCCTGCGCGAGAATCTCGCCAAACCGCGGCAGCCTTTGGAAGTCTCCGGCCCCTGGCGGCATCGGTTGAGAGACGGAAGAGTCATCGACGTCGAGACCCGCAGCCATTTGTTGGAATGGAAGGGCCGGCCCGCCGTTCTGGTGGTGGCGCAGGACATCACGGAGCGCCGCCAGGCCGAAGAGGCTCTGCAGAAAAGCGAAGAGAAGTATCGTTCGCTGGTTTCCCACATCCCGGACGTCGTTTGGACGGCGGACTCGAATTACAACTTTGTCTTCATCAGCGACAGCATCGAGAGGGTCAGTGGATTCTCGCTTGATGAAGTCTACAGCAAAGGTCCCCGCCTGTTTCTCGACTGCATCCACCCGGACGACGTCGGCCTCGTCAGGACCGCGTTTGAGGCGCTGTTCCGAACCGGCAGCCCCTATGACGTGGAGTGGCGTGCCCGGCGCAAGGACGGAGAGTGGATCTGGATTCACGACCGGGCGCTCGGTACCTACGAGAAGGACGGAGTACGCTACGCCGACGGGCTGCTTTCGGATGTCACGGAACGCAAGAGGGCCGAACTGGAACTGCAAAAGCGCGAGAGGCAGGTCCGAAGCATTCTGGAGAATATGCAAGACGCGTATTTCCAGGCGGACCTCGAGGGACATCTACTGCTGGCAAGTCCGTCCGCTCCCACAGTCTTCGGCTACGACTCCGTTGAAGAGATGATGGCTGAGTCCACGGCCAGTCTTTACTTCAGCACGCAAAAACGGCAGGAACTGCTCGAAGAGCTGCTCGTTTCCAGGCACATTACAGATCGGGTTGGCCTGGGCCGGAAGAAGGACGGCTCCCCGTTCTGGGTGTCGATGAGTATGCAGTTTGTGTACGATGAGGCGGGCCGCGTCGTAGGCTACGAGGGGATAGTTCGTGATATTTCGGCGCGCATGCGGACCGAGGAAGCGCTGCGGCAGAGCGAAGAGAAGTTTCGCTCGCTCGTCTCGAACATCCCGGACGTCATCTGGACGGTGGACTCCCGTTTCCACTTTGTTTACGCAAGCAAAAGCATTGAGCAGATCAGCGGATACAGCATCGAGGAGATCTATCGAAAGGGACCCAGCATTTTTCTGGAAGTCCTTCATCCCGATGACCTGGCCAGGACCAGGGCGGGCATTCGAGCGCTTCTGACACGGGGCGAGCCCTACGACGACGAGGTGCGCATCCGGCGCAAGGACGGCGAATGGGTCTGGGTGCACAGCCGGGCAGTCGCGTCCTACGAAAAGGACGGCGTCCGGTACGTCGACGGCCTGTTCTCGGATATCACGGCGCGCAAGCGGGCCGAGGAGGCTTTGCGCGAAAGCGAGACTCGTTTGAAGGAGATTTTCGCTTCCGTGCAAACCGGAATTCTTGTGATTGACCCGGAGGGGCACCGGATCGTCGATGCTAATCCGGTCGCCCTTCAAGCGATCGGCCTGCCGCGCGAGCTCGTGGTCGGTGAGGAGTGCCACAAGTTCATTTGCCCGGCGGAAAGAGGACGTTGCCCCGTAACCGACCTTGGCCGGAGGGTGAACCAATCGGAACGCGTTCTGCTGACGGCGAAGAGTGACAGGCGGGCCATCATCAACACGGTGGTGCCTATTTCGATCAACGGCCGGACGCATCTGTTGGAAAGCTTCGTCGACATCACCGAGCGCAAGCACGCCGAGGCGGCGCGGGCTTTCCTGGCCTCCATTGTGGAGTCCTCCAGCGACGCCATCGTGGGTGCAACCGTGGATGGAACCATCGTGAGTTGGAACCGCGGCGCGGAATTGCTGTACGGCTATTCCGCTGATGAGGTCATTGGAAAGCCCGCTTCCATTCTCGCGACGCCAGACCGCGTGGCTGAGGCGCAGCGGATGGTGGAGAGGGTCAAAGCCGGGGAAACCACTTCCAACCTTGAAACCTCGCGAGTGAAGAAGGACGGCACCGCTGTCGAAGTCTCCCTGACCGTATCTCCCATCCGGAATGCCGCGGGGGAAGTGACCGGTGCAGCGGCGATCGCTCGCGACATCACCGAGCGCAAGTGGAACGAGCGTGAGCTGGCTTATGAGCGCAGGCTGTTCCAGGCTCTGATGGACAATATTCCGGATACGATCTTTTTCCAGGACGCCGCCTGCCGCTTCATGAGAATCAACAAGGCGCAGGCTACATTGCTGGGGATCGCTGACCCCAATGAAGCCATAGGCAGGACAGATTTCGATTTCTTCCCTGCCGACTTTGCACAGGAGTGCTACGACGCCGAACAGAAGCTTCTTCAGTCGGGCCGGCCCATTATCGATGCCGTACAAAAACTGACCAGGCCCGGCGGGCAGGCCCGGTGGCTCTCGACCACGGAAGTACCGATCAGGGATGCTGAGGACAGGGTCCTGGGATTCGTGGGCATCTCCAGGGACATTACGGATCGAAAGCGGGCGGAGTCCGAGTTACAGAACGCCAAAGAGGCCGCCGAAGCTGCCAGCCGCGCCAAGAGCGAGTTTCTGGCCAACATGAGCCACGAAATCCGCACCCCGATGAATGGCGTCATCGGCATGACCGAACTGGCACTTACCACCGACCTGACAGACGAACAGCGCGAGTATCTGAATCTGGCCAAGAGCTCAGCCGACGCTCTGATGAGGGTCATCAACGATATCCTGGACTTCTCCAAGATTGAGGCGAATAAGCTCGACCTGGAGCACATCGGATTCGACCTGCGCAAGACTGTTCAGCAGAGCCTGAAGCCTCTGGCGCGCCAGGCCGATGAGAAGGGGCTGGAATTACTGAGCAACATTGAACCTGACGTCCCGGAGTGCATCTTCGGCGACCCCGTCCGCCTGCAGGAGATCGTGCTCAACCTGGTGGGCAACGCCGTCAAGTTCACCGAGCGTGGAGAAGTGGCTTTGACGGCCCGCCGGGAGGCGGAGGGTGGAAACGACACGCTGCATTTCAGCGTCAGGGACACGGGAATCGGAATCCCGGAGGAAAAGCGCCGTCTTATCTTCGAGGCCTTCGTTCAAGCTGACACCTCCGCGACCCGAAAATTCGGCGGCACCGGCCTGGGCTTGGCGATCTCCTCGCAACTGATCGGAATGATGGGCGGCAGAATATGGTTGGAGAGCGAATTGGACAAAGGCAGCACCTTCCACTTCACAATCCCCCTGGAGATCGCGCCGGCAACTTCCGCGCCGATACGAATGTCCGATCAGGTGCTTGAAGGCTTGCCGGTGCTTGCGGTCGACGACAACCAAACGAATAGGCGCATCTTGCGCGCCATGCTGGTGCGATGGGGTATGGTGCCGGCTCTATCCGAGTCCGGACCTCAGGCTCTGGGCTTGCTGCAGGAAGCCGGGCGGACGGGCGATCCATATCCGCTGATCATCGTCGACGCGCAGATGCCCGGAATGGACGGCTTCACCCTGATTGAAAAGATCAAGCAGGAGCCCGAGCTGACGACCGCCGCCATCATGATGCTCACATCCGGTCCCCAGCCGGGCGATGCGGCGCGGTGCCGGGCTCTGGGCGTGGCCGCGTATCTCACCAAGCCGATCTCCGAGTCGGAACTGCATGAGGCGGTGCGGCGCGCGCTCGGGCCGCAGCCGCTCGCCGCGCGTCGGCCGGCTCCCGCCCGTCCTGCAGCCGCGATGTCCCGGCGCAGTCTGAGGGTACTGGTGGTCGAGGATAATGCCGTGAATCGTCTGTTGGCCGTGCGCATGTTGGACAAGATGGGCCACACCGTGATCGCTGCGGCCGGGGCCCGGGAGGCGCTGGAAACACTCGACGCCGGACCGTTTGACGTTGTATTGATGGACGTGCAGATGCCGGATATGGACGGCTTCGAGGCTACTGCAATGGTCCGGCGGATGGAGCGGGAATCCGGCGGCCACGTGCCCATTATCGCCATGACCGCTTACGCTATGGAGGGAGACCGTGAGAGGTGCCTGGCGGCCGGAATGGATGGCTACATCGCTAAGCCCATCAACCGGAAGGATCTGGCCGATGCGCTCGACAATGTTCGCGTCGCTCCCGATCACGCCAGGGGAGACTCGGGCCAGCCGCAATCTCTGACCGAGCCGGTTCTCTGCGATCGCTAGACGGGGTTATCGCTTCAGGCGGTAGGGCCGGTAAACAGGCTCCCATACGTGAGCGCGGATCCGGCCCTGCAACGCGTCGTCGCCGCAGGGATCGGCCACGCCGTCCGCCTGGGCTTGCCGCCCAACGGCCACGGCGACAGCCAATGACACCTTGCGCAGTTCGTTCACCGGAGGCAGCAGGCGCGCCGCCTGTCCCAGTTGCGCCGGTGAGATCGCGGCCAGCGCCTGGGCCGCAGCCATGAACATCGCGTCCGTTACGCGCCGCGCGTTCACGGCCAGAATACCGAGGCCAAGACCCGGAAAAACGTAAGAGTTGTTGGTTTGGTCGATCGGAATGGATCGGCCCTCCCAGTTCACGGGCGGAAACGGGCTTCCTGTGCCGATCATCGCCCGTCCTTCGGTCCACTTCAGCAGGTCTTCGGGCTTAGCCTCGGAGCGCGACGTGGGATTGGAGAGCGGAAAGATCACCGGGCGCGCTGCGGACTGCGCCATGGTGCGGATCACGTTTTCGGTGAAGACGCCCGGCTGTCCCGAGACTCCGATCAGGGTGGTCGGCCGGGCATTCAGCACCACATCCTGCAGGCCGATACGGTCGGGACGTTCGAGTTTCCATCCCGCTATCGCGGCCCTGGGCTGGACAAGCGGCGCCTGCGCGTCGCGAATTCCAGGCGTGCCTTCCACAAGCAGACCGTTCAGGTCCACGGCGTAGAATCGTCTTCGCGCTTCGAGTTCGCTTAATCCCGCCTGCCGCATGGCCGCCAGCAACAGACTTGCGATTCCCACGCCGGCGGAGCCTGCGCCGAGCAGGGCGATGCGCTGGTCGATAAGCGGCACTCCTGTCACTCGAATCGCGGCCAGCAGGGCTCCGGCCGCGACCGCTGCGGTGCCCTGAATGTCGTCGTTGAACGTGCAAAGCCGGTCGCGGTAGCGATCGAGCAGACGGCCGGCGTTCGATCCCGCAAAATCCTCCCATTGCAGCAGGACGTGGGGCCAGCGGTCGATTACGGAGGACACAAAGTCTTCGACGAACGCGTCGTATTCCGGGCCGCGCACGCGTTCGTGGCGCCAGCCGATGTAAAGCGGGTCCTGCCGGCGTTCCACGTTATCAGTGCCCACATCGAGCTGAATCGGCAGGGCGCTCTTGGGGTGAATTCCCGCACAGGCCGTGTAAAGAGCCAGCTTGCCGATGGGGATTCCCATGCCGCCGGCGCCCTGGTCGCCCAGGCCCAGGATGCGCTCGCCGTCGCTAACCACGATCACGCGCACGTTGTCGTAACGGGGGTGACGAAGGATGGCGCGAATCTGATCGCGCAGCGGCAGGCTCAGGAACAAACCGCGCGGCTTGCGCCAGATCTCGCTGAACCGCTGGCAGCCTTCGCCCACCTCCGGCGTGTAGACCAGCGGCAGCGTCTCCTCCAGGTTTCGAACCAACACCGCATAAAACAACGTCTCGTTGATGTCTTGAAGGTCGCGCAGAAATGAATAGCGCTCAAAGTCGGTCTCAAATTCTCGCAGGACCCTCAGGCGACGCTCAACCTGCTCGTCCAGCGTGCCCACGTGCGGCGGCAGCAGCCCGTGCAGCGCAAATGCGGCCCGCTCCTCATCGGTGAAGGCGGTGCCCTTGTTCAGCATAGGATGGTTCAACAGATCGAATCCGGTGAGCCTGGTCTCGATCACCTCCCCGGGGTCGTCCGCGGATACCGAGTTCATGCGCTTTCACCTCACGGAGAACGGAGTCGGCATGAAGCACAGAATGAAGATGAGGAGGGCGAACACCGCCAGCGCGTGCCGGAACCGGCCCAACTGCAGGGCGGGGAATCTGACCGGGGGATGTCCGATGCGGATGAGGGCGATCATCGCCGCCCAAAAGAACCAGCCGGCCCAGCAGAAATACCCGAGCGGCAGGAGTGTGAGCCAGAACACACGCGCAAAGAATCGGTGGCGGCGTTCAAGCACGGCGTACAAGACGTGTCCGCCATCGAGTTGGCTGATGGGCAGCAGATTGAGCGCGGTTGCGAAGAGTCCTACCCAGGCCGCGCAGCCCGACGGCGTCAGCACGAGCCTTCCCAAGGAAACGCCCGGGCGCAACCAGTGCGCGAGCAGGGCTAGCGCAAGCGGGTGCCCGGGAATAATCATGTCCGGAATCGAGGCCACGCTGCCGGCACGCGAGTGCAGTATGGCAAAGCTCAAGGCAGGGAGGGCGACGATGAATCCCGCGATCGGACCGGCCACCGCCACGTCAAACAGCACGCGACGATTGGGGATCGGCTCACGAATGCGGATGAAGGCGCCCATGGTGCCGATCAGAGTCGGCGCCGGGATGAAGTACGGATAGCTTACACGCAGTCCGTAAGCACGCGCGGCGAGATAGTGCCCAAGTTCGTGCGCCAGGAGGATCCCGAGCAGAGTCCCCGAAAATGGCAGACCGTCGAGCAGCAGGGATGGATGCTGCCCGAGACTCCGCAGCAGGGACCAGGAGAGGTCAAGGTCAAACGCCGACCGGTGCGCTGCGTAATTCAGGGCTATCTGCGCGCCGACAATCAGCGTCGTCAGGAGGGTGGTCGCGAGCAAGGCGAGATGAAATGGGAAGCTGGAAACCCAAGCCGGCGCGCGGAAGCGCCACGCCGGACGCCATCGCCACCATGGACGCCGGAGAGCGAGTTCGGCTGGTTCGAACAGGGCCGCCGGACCGAGTTGAGGATTTGCTAGGCGGTCGCCCATAGGCAAGAACAACAGCGCTCGTGAGCCTGGATCGATAAGGCCCAAATTGGCTCAGCCCTTGGGCGAAGACGTTGGGGCGAAGTCCTAATCAGAGCGCCTGCAGTTCTTTCCCGGGTTTGAAACGAACGGCCCTGCCGGGCTGGATGGTAACTTCTTCGCCCGTGCGGGGGTTGCGTCCCACGCCGGTCTTGCGCGCCTTGACATTAAAGACGCCGAAGCCGCGCAGCTCGATCCGGTCACCTTCCGCCAGGGCCTTCTTCAGAGAATCGAAGACCGTCTCCACGGCCATCTCGGCCTTGGTCTTGGTGATGCCGGTTCGGTTTACAACCTCGTTCACGATGTCCAGTTTGATCACGGGCAATCTCCTGATAGAAAGGCACTTCCATCGTAGAGAATGGCTTTCAGAGTTGTCAAGACGCATCAGCCGGGAAAAGCGCGATTCATGTTCAGCGCCATCAGCGCAAACGACGCGACGATAATCAGGGTAGCAAGCCCGCCCAGAATCTCCCAGAGAATTTCCTCGCTTCGCGTCTGCGGCTCGCCCTGCGGAACCATGTAGCCCAGGAGCAGTCCTGAGGCAAGTCCTCCCAGGTGTGCGGCGTTGTCGACGGCGAAGAAAAGGCCGAAGATGAAGATGTAGATAACCCATCGCCACAACTGCGCGCGGTAGGTCTTGCCCACGCCTCCATGATGGAAACTCGCGCCGATCAGCACGCCCACGAGTCCCAGGATGGCGCCGGAGGCCCCGATCGACACCCCACCCGGACTCCACCACAAGCTGAACAGAAATCCCAAGGTGCCTGTGACGAGATAAAGCACGATGAATTTCGATTTGGTGAAAAGCGACTCCGCCATAGGCCCCAAGTCGAACAAACACCAAAGATTCATGCCGATGTGGAAGATGCCGGCATGCAGGAACATCGCTGTGACCAGCCGCCACCACTGACCAGCGTAAATTGCCGGACCATACTTCGCGCCGAGTTTCACCAGCACCTGGATATCAATGTTTCCGAAGCCTGGGTTGGCGCCGGCCTGGTTCGAGGCTGCGACAGTGGTAAGGTACCAACTCAGCCCGTAAAGCGCGATATTGACCGCGATCAGCGTCGCCGTGGCCGTGCCCGGAATGGGGATAATGCCGGCGATCTTGTTGCTGCCGCTCTGGCTGGACCCGCGCGCGCGCAAGGGTCCGGTAGCTGCGCCGCAGAGCGGGCAAACGCGGGCGCTCCGCTCGATCAGGCCCCGGCACGAGGGACACATGCGATAGGCGGAACTGGGATTGGATTCGCGTGAACCGAACATTTGGAAGAGAACTCGCTGAGACCGAGCATTCGAGATTGCCACTGCAGCGACCGTTCCCTCTCCGGACGCCAGCGCCTCGGACCCCATTCTCATCCTTTCACAATCGAATTTCTTTTGTCTAGCACGCCGCTGCGGATAAAATGAACTCGCGCGAGGAAACCATGAACTTTGAAGAAGCGGGACGAGCCGTCGACCGGGAGCTTGAGAGCCTGAAAGAGTGGCTCAATAAGAACGTGGAGCCTGGCACCAAGCGCGAGATGGCCGCCAACCTGCGCAAGATTGCGCGGCGTCTCGAGAAGCTCGCCGACAAGTTGCAGACTCCGAAGCGTTGAGGGAGCCTTGATTTTCGGCATGAGGCGCGCGGAGCTTAGGGCGACAGCGAAGGCCTGGACGGCAGTGCTCGCCGTCACACTTTGGTGCGGCTGCCTGCACCGGCATCACCATGGAACGCACAACTATCCCCCTGCGGCTCCGAGCGCGAACCAACCGTCGGCTCCCATCGTACAAGGCGAGGAGGGGCTCGCGTCGTGGTACGGCCATCCCTACCACGGACGACCCACCTCGAGCGGCGAGATATACAACATGTACGCCATGACCGCAGCCCACCGCACTCTGCCGTTCGGCACCGAGGTGCGCGTCCACGACCTCGACAACGGGCAAGCGGTTGAGGTCCGAATTAATGATCGCGGCCCATTCGTGGAGGGCCGGATTATCGATTTATCGTATTCGGCTGCCAAGGCCATGGGCATGCTCGGGGCAGGCACGGCGCGCGTCCGTCTTGAGATCATGAATCCCACGGTGCTGAGCGCGCCTGGGATTTTTGCGGTTCAGGTGGGCGCGTTCCGCGAACGAGCGAACGCTGATCGGTTGCGGGATCGTATTGCCCAACGGTTTCAGCCGGTCATCATTCAAAGTTTCGATCGTGGCGACGGCCTCTACCATCGGGTTCGCGTAGGACAGGAATCAACCGAAGCCGGCGCGCGTGAGCTTGGCCGTCAGTTGCAGGAGGCAGGTCTTGCCACCGACGTGTTTGTGGTTCGGCTGAATTAGGAGCAACCCGGCGGGTTGTGATATCATTCAAATCAAGGCGCTTGCCGGATGCTGGCCGTTGCGAAATGGGCGTCAAAAAAAATGCTTGACGAGAGGCTTCAACCTGCTGTAACGTTGCTGATGGCAGTTGACAGGAGGGTTTACGCGAAAAACAGCTAGCTAGGGGTTGGTTTGGGCAGGTTTTCTTCCGATTTTTCCCCGCCTCCGTTAACCCCAACAACCTGAGCACATCGCGGGTGGTTAAGGCCGACGCCTGAAGTCGCGTCTGAGTTGGTTCGGCTTCGAGCGGTCGAACGTTGCGGCACGGCTGTCGCAAGCGATTCTTCGGCCGGCTGGCAGAATATGGGGTGTTGAGTCTGATGTCGGCTTGTGACTGGCATCAAACTGAGCATCCCGCGGGTTTTGAGCGATCGGAACCCGGGTTTGCGAAGAGGCCGAGGATCGCCCCTGGCGGCGCGGTCTTTGGCACTCAACGGTCTTTGAAAACTGAATAGTGCGGCGTCTACAAGTGCTCAGTCTGCCGGGAGGGATCCTGGCAGAAGTAAGCGAATCTGTGAAAACAGTTGTCAGCCGTCAGGCGTCAGTTGTCAGTTTGCTGGCAGCGGACTTTGAGGCGAAGCAGCTGTAGTGGTGGTTGGGATGCGAAATGCCGGGTGGGTCGTCTAGCCCCGGCACTAGACATTCTGATCGCCACTCAAGGGCAGTTGCCGCTCGTCGGTTTCGGTGGTCGGTTGGAGCCTTGCTTGGCTCTTACTGACGGCTGACAACTGACAGCTGATAACTGCTTCTGTGTGTTGAGCAGATTTTATGGTCAAGCTACTAAGGGCGTACGGTGGATGCCTTGGCGCTGGACGG
>JASHQD010000686.1 GCA_030037755.1 Terriglobia bacterium | reverse complement strand
TTTGCGCGGTCCGGCGGTGGTCCGGTTCCGGCTGGAGCAGCGCCTGCCGTCGCTGGGAGGCAAGCCGCCGGCGCGCCGGGTGAGCGAGCTCGATTCCGAATTGACCGGCCTGCTGGATCTGCTGAGGGAACTGGCCCGTGAGGGCCGTCCGGAGCCTCAGCCATGACTGAAAACACAGGACTTAAACGAACTGAATGCGCTATCTTCTTGTTTTTGAGTGAGATGAGCGATAATCCCGGAAACGAACTGCCACGCCTAAGCTCTTTGCCATCTGTTGCTTACGTCCGATTTCTCCGGAAGATTCATTCCCTGGCGGCAGCTCCAATTGCGGATTCGCGCGCTTCGTCGCTTCCGCCCGGGCCCAAATCCCGTTTTGCCCGTGTTCAAAATACTGGACTTAAACGAACTGCACAAGCTATCCTCTTGTTTTTAAGGAAGATAGGCGAAATTTGCGGAAACGAACTGCCCGCGATAAGCTCTTTGTCGTCAGTTACGTGCGTCCGATTTCGCCGGCCGGTTCATTCGCGTTTCGAGGCCGTTCGCCCGCGCAATTCGGGAGGGGGAGCGGTGCCGGGATGCCGCGAAGCGCGCTTATATCAGAGGTTGCGTGAACCCAACCACACCCTTCAGACCCGAGACTTGGCGGGGCAATGTCTCCCGGTACGTCCGGCCGGGCGCGCCTCGACCCCGGCGTCGACCCTGGGTCCTGATGGGGACCCTTCCGGCGATGTGGCTCTGCTTCGGGTCGCCGGTGAGGACACCGGCGCTACAGCGCCCGACGCCGGCGGTGCAGAGGCCGACACCGGCGTTACAGCAGACTGCCCCGGCCCGGGCCGAAACCGGCCAGGCGGCCTGGCTGTGCTACCAGCCCATCGCAGGGCCCATCGAAGATCCGGCGGTTCGCCGCCGCTACCACGCGCTGCCCTCGACCGTGGTCACCCTCGGGGAGTCGGAGGTGCTCCGGTCCGCCGGGCAGGAGCTGATGCGGTGCGCGGGCCGGGCCCTCGGGCGTAGGCTCTCGTCAGAGCCTACGCTCCCGGACCCGCCGCCGCCGGCCGGCGTGATCCTTCTCGCCCCCACCGGCCGCCTGCCGCCCGCCCTGGGCGGCATCCCTGAGCTGCGGGATCTGCCCGCAGACGCTTATCTCCTGAAGACCACCAGGATTCGCGGCAGGCCGGTGCTGCTGATCGCGGCGTCCAACGATCGTGGCGTGCTGTACGGCGTCTTCGCGCTGCTGCGGAAGATCGCAACCGGCCAGGCGGTCGATCGTCTCGACGAGCGGCAGGTTCCGTACGCGCCCGTCCGCTGGGTGGATGAATGGGACAACCTCGACGGCAGCATCGAGCGCGGCTACGGCGGCAAGTCGATCTTCTTCGAGAACGGCCACGTCGCCGCCGACCTCGCGCGAGCCGGCGAGTACGCGCGGCTGCTGGCCTCGGTCGGCATCAATGGCTGCGCGGTGAACAACGTCAACGCCGACCGGCGGCTGATCGGCCCGGAGTTTCTGCCCGAACTCGCGCGACTGGCGCAGGCATTCCGGCCATGGGGAGTGCGGCTCGCAATCGCCATCGATTTCAGCAGTCCGCAGACGCTCGGTGGGCTCAGCACGTTCGATCCGCTCGATCCGAAGGTCGCCGCGTGGTGGAGGGACAAGTTCGACGCCATCTATCAGGCTGTCCCCGACCTTGCCGGCGTGGTGATGAAGGCGGATTCCGAGGGCCGGCCCGGGCCGGCATCCTATGGGCGCACGCCGGCGGACGCCGCCAACGTCGTCGCGCGAGCGCTCGCGCCGCACGGCGGGCTCGTTTTCTACCGCGCCTTCGTGTACAACCATCCCCTCGACTGGCGCGACCCCAAGGCCGACCGCGCGCGTGCCGCCTACGACATCTTCCATCCGCTGGACGGGCGATTCGACGCCAACGTGGTCGTGCAGATCAAAAACGGCCCCATCGATTTCCAGGTCCGCGAGCCGGTGTCGCCGTTGCTCGGCGGTCTCGAGCGAACGAACGAGGCCGTGGAACTCCAGATCACGCAGGAATACCTGGGGCAACAGCGGCATCTCTGCTTTCTCGTGCCGATGTGGAAAGAGGCGCTCGATTTTGATCTCGACGCGCGCGGGCCCGGCACGCCGGTGAAGGCGCTGGCCGCGGGCAAGACGTTCGGGCGGCCCACCGGTGGATTCGTCGGCGTTGCGGACGTCGGTCGCGATCCGACCTGGCTCGGGAGCGATCTGGCCATGGCGAATCTCTATGGATTCGGACGCCTGGCGTGGAATCCGGACCTGAGCGCGCGCACCATCGCCGAGGAGTGGACGCGCCAGACTTTTGGCAGCGACCCGCAGGTTGACTCCACCGTGACGCAGATGCTGCTGGACTCGTGGCACATCTACGAGAACTATACCGGCCCGCTTGGTCTTGGGACGTTGACCGACATTCTGGGCGCCCACTACGGACCCGGAGTCGAATCGGCCGAGCGCAACGGTTGGGGACAGTGGATTCGCGCGGACCACGAGGGCGTCGGCATGGACCGGACCGTGGCCACCGGGACCGGCTTCATCGGCCAGTATGCGCCGCCGGTGGCGCGGATCTATGAGTCGCTCGCGACCTGCCCGGACGCGCTGCTCTTGTTCATGCATCATGTCTCCTATAGGCAGCGCCTGCATTCGGGAACCACGGTGATCCAGTACATCTACGACTCGCACTATGCGGGCGCCCAGGAGGCCGCAGGGCTCGTGACGCGCTGGCGCGCGCTTCAGGGTCGCATCGACGACGAGCGCTATCAGCGCGTGCTCAAGAAACTCACCTATCAGGCAGGGCACGCGATCGTCTGGCGCGACGCGGTCTCGAGCTGGTTCCTGCGCATGTCCGGCATCCCGGACGAGCGCGGTCGCGCCGGACACTTCCCCGGTCGCTACGAGGCCGAGGACATGACCCTCGCGGGCTACAAAGCGGTCGACGTGACGCCTTGGGAGACGGCTTCGGGCGGCAGAGCGGTCGTCTGCGAGCGCCCCGGCGGCGGTGAGGACACCGCCGCTACAGGGACGGATGGCTGCTCGGCCCGCTTCCGTTACCAGGGTCCGCCGGGGCGCTACGACGTGGCCGTCGAGTACTTCGATCAGAACAACGGCGTCTCGAAGTTCAAGCTGTGGATTGCCGGGCGGCTGGCGGATCAGTGGGCAGCGGATGACACGCTGCCGGCATCCAGCATGAACGGAAGCTCGGCGACGCGCCATACGGTCCCGGGCGCGATGCTCCAGACGGGTGACGAAATCCGCGTCGAGGGCGTCCCAGATGGAGGCGAGCCCGCGCCGCTCGATTACGTCGAATTAAGTCCGAGCGGGCAGCCGCCGTAGCGCGGCCGTCTCGCCCGCGACGGAACGCGCCTGTGACAGGCGAGCTGTAGCGCGGCGCGAGTGCTATGCTGAGCGTGGATGCGTCCGGTGTTGTTTGAGTGCGCCGGTGTTGTTTGGATGCGCTGGTGTTGAATGTCTCTGGTGAGGCCCGAAGGGCCGATCGATCACAGCCCGGGCCAGCGGCCTGGGTGTAAGGCGGCAAGCCATGAAGCCCAAGCCCTGAAAGGGCGGGACTACCCAGCACGGCTCGCCGTAACCAAGTCGGCAAGAAGTGGCGAGTGGCAAGTGGCAAGTGGCGAGTCGCGGGCTGCGAAGAAGTTCAGGATTTGTAGTAGAGAGGGGAGCGGTCCGCCTCAGGCCCAGGCCGCCGGCCTGGGCTGTGATCGATCGGCCCTTCGGGCCTCGAAGCTCGTGGCGGCCATCCTGATCTTGACCCTCACCGCCGTCGCGCAAACGTCCCCGCAATCATCCCAGAAAGCCCCAAGCGAAGACACGCCCGAGGCGAAGCTCGCCCGAAACAACGCCGCGGCGTCGCTCGCCAAGCAGGGGAACGTCCTCGCGCGCGCCGAACACTTCCAGGAGGCCGCAGACCTGTACCAGAAGGCGCTGGCCCTGAAGCCTGACGATGCCAACATCCATTACAGCCTGGCCAACGTTGACGTGGGGCTGAACCGCCTCGATGACGCTGCGCGCGAGTATCGCGAGGCGCTGCGCTTGAACCCGAATCTCTCCGGCGCGCACGCCGCGCTCGGCGCCCTGCTCGAGTCCGAGGGCAGCATGCTGGAGGCGATTGAGGAGTACCGGGCCGAGGTCAAGCTGCATCCCGCGAGCGCCGCGGCGCACGAGAAGCTCGCCGAGGCCCTGGCGCTCGCCCGCCAGCCGGCGCAGGCGGAATTCCAGGAGGCGATGCGCCTCGATCCCAACAGTCCGGCGTTGCGCGCCTCTTTTGCCTCCGCGCTCGAGCAGGCCGGCAACACGTCCGCGGCCGTCGATCTGTGGCGCGAAGCGCTGAAGCATGCGCCTCAGAACGCCGAATACCATGCCGGTCTGGCGCTCGCCCTCACCGAGAGCGGCGACCACGAGGTGGAGGCTCTGAACGAGTATCGCGAGGCGGTGCACCTCGGTCCCAACAATCCCGAGTTGCACCTCAGCCTCGGCAACGCGCTGCAGGCGGATGGCGACCTGATCCACGCCATCCAGGAATACCGGCAGGCGGTCGCCCTGCGTCCCGAGCAGGTGGAGTATCGATATACCCTCGCGCTGGCCCTGCGCAAAGCCGGCGATTACGGAGGCGCCATCCAGGAGCTGCGCCGGTTGCTACAAGAGCGCCCCACCGACGCCGAAGCGCGCGCCCAGCTCGCCGGCACCTATCTCGATACCGGCAACGACGGCGCCGCCGTCGCGGAATACTACGAGGCCTTGCGCCTGCGCCCCAATGATCCGGCGCTGCATGAGCAGGTGGGCCTGATATTGCGCAAGACCGGCGACCTGATGGGCGCCATCCCCGAGCTGAAGAAGGCTTCCGAACTCGCGCCCGACTCGGCGGACAATCATCGCAACCTGGCGGAAGCGCTGGGGGCGGGAGGGGATCTCGCCGGATTCATCGGGGAATACGAGGAGGAAGTGAAGCTCAGGCCGATGGACGCCGACGCGCACCTCGATCTCGCCAACGCGTTCGCCTCGGCGGGGCAGAATGACCGCTCCATCATCGAGTATCAGCGAGCGCTGAAGCTGCGGCCCGAAAATCCGCAGGTCCATTACCGCCTGGCGGAGGCGCTGCTGACCGCGCATCGTGACAGCGAAGCCCTGGACGAGTTGCAGGAAGCCGTCCGCGAGCGGCCCGACACGCCGAACGCGATGGTCGCGCTCGCCGACCTGCTCGCCGCCAAACAACAGTGGGCGCCGGCCGTCGAGGATTATCGCGAGGCGGAAAAGCTCCGGCCCGACGATGCCACGCTCCACGAGCATCTGGCGGCGGCGCTCAAGGAAACGGGCGACCTCGACGGCGCCCAGGCCGAATTGAAAGCGGCGGGCGAGGTTGCCGCGAACGATCCTTCGTATCAGCTTCAGCTCGGCAAGACGCTCGAGGCCAAGGGCGATTTCAAAGGCGCGGCAGCGGCCTATCGCGCGGTGCTGGCGGTGCGTCCCGGCGATACCGAGGCGATTATTGGCCTAGGCTCGAGCCTGCTGGCCACGGGCGATGCCATGGGCGCCGTCACGGCCCTGCGCGAAGGCGTGGCGCGGCAGCCGCAGTCGTCCGATACGCACGCGTCGCTGGCGCTGGCGCTGATCCAGCTTAAGAAACCGGCGGACGCGCTCCAGGAGGGTCAGGAGTCGGTCAAGCTCGCGCCCTTCAGCCCGCGCAGCAATTACGCCATGGGCGTGGCATTCCTGGCGCTCGGCAATCTGCCGGAAGCGGTGGCGCATTTCCAGGAAGCCCTGCGCGGCAAGTCCGATTACACCGAGGCGCGGCTGGCGCTGGCGCAGGCCTTCGAGCGCGAGCGGGACACCTCGAACGAAATTGCGAGCTATCGCGAGTATCTGCAGTTGCAGCCCAAAGACGCCGTCGCGCACCTGGCGCTGGCTACAGCGCTAGGCCGTTCGGAGGATCTGAGCGGGGCGGCCGCCGAGTGCGACCGGGCGCTTGCGCTGCGTCCGGACTGGCCTGAGGCGCAGCAGAGTTGCGCGCAGTGGAAGAAGAAGTAGTGCCTAGTGCTCGTGGTTTGGTGGGAGTAAGTTCGACCCTTTCCAGCCGCGAGACTTCGCATCGCTGCACCAAACGGGCAATCCCAGGTGACCAGGTGTTGGGCTTGACTTCGTGACCGGTCTGTGCCAGCCTGAGGCCGGTTAAAAGAGTCAAACCCTTATCAAACCGGCGTTCGCAAATGATCTCAGGTCGATGCGACAAGAGGTCGAGCGATGAGCCGTAGACTCGAACGGAGGAATTCGTTATGGGCGACCCTTTCGACGTCAGGTTTTCGCTTTTGCCACCAGACCTGCAAATGAAGCTCTGGGTCCTGGGACTCGACGCCAACACCAGCAAGGTGAGTATCGCCTATAGTCCCGGGAGTTTCGTCACAAACCTGGCGTACAATTACGGAGGCAATGTAGAAGCCTCGCTGGCGGTGCGCCGCTTTTCAACGAAGCTGGGTGTCAACCCTTCCAGCGGGAACGTCGATTTGGGAGTGGTCTATCAGGGATTCAACTTCGGCACCTCTGCGAACTTTACGCAGAAATCTGCTGGTCTGAACCTTGGCTATGGGGCGACACTCCTTCCATTTCCATCGGAACTGGCAACTATTTTCAATTCCGGGGCGACCGGGCTTCAGAGTATGGCCGGCGACATCAGCACGGCGCCCAATAATCCTCTCGCCTGGTACAAGCTCCACAGCAACGATGCCGCTGCTGTCAGCAAGGCCATCAGTACGGGGCAGCAGATCTACAAAATGGACAAGTCTCCGGCGTTCGGGGCCGGCCTGCGTCTCAACTACACCGAACAAACCGGACTAACCATCTATATGGGGGCCATAGTTAAGTTTTGATCGTGGGCTAAGATGGCTAGGCTGGCGCATATATCGAGGGGGCGGGTTGCGCCTGGCTGGGAAGACGCTTGCGTCCGCGATCTTCAACTTCGAGGTGCGCTCGTCGCGGGCGCGCGGGGCGCTTTCCTTCCCGGTCGGCCGTCAGTTCGAAGCTCGAGGTTCGGAGTCTCCTGCGTCTTTTCCCGACGGATTAATTAGGTGGATGGGCCGTTTAAGCAGACCCAGTGGGGAACAAAGGACCAAAGACGACCTTGTGGTTCCACGGCTCCAACGGCAGTCGCCGTAGGTTAAAAACGACTGCGCCTCTATGGGGCTCCACGAACAGATGCGGCCCGTTTCGCCGTCAAGCGCGCGGGCTTCACCAGCGATGCCAGCAGGCGCTCGCTGGCCGTCGCGACCTCGCCGACCGCAAGGTCGAACACCGCCTGATTCGCTTGCGAAGGGTGATGGTATCCGCTGATTTTGCGTACGAACTGCAGGGCAGCCGCCCGGATCTCATCCGGCGTCGCCTGCTCCTCGGGTTTGCGCAGCACTTTAATGCTTCGGCACATGATTATTTATAGTCCACAGTTCACAGTTTACAGTCAACAGTGAGCGCCAAGAATCGGGGGCTATCAACAGCCGCGCCCTGGTCATGGCTTAAGCTGGCCGGTGTACCGAGCAGCCACGATGTTGCTCTGGACCGCTTCCATCGCCCGGCGGTTAGGCATTCCTTGGGTCATCACGCCTTCAAAAAAGTATCCCTTGGCCCAATTACTGTTATCGCCGCCGATGCCGAGGATGATGGCTCCTTCCTGTCGCATGGGCTGATAGCCGTTGGGAAGAGGGATGGCTCCCGTGGTGGTTAAGGTTCCAGACTGGGCGTTGCCCTGGTAGATGGCGTAGGTGTGCTGACCGTCGCTCGCGCCCATGTCAGTGACGAAAATGGTCCCGGCGGGAACCTTGAGATGGCCGTAGATGCCGTCCTCCATGTCGAGCCCCGCGTCGGGATGGCAGGGGTCGCCGTGACACATGATGTTGATGGCGTCCATGTGGCCGGCTTTGTTGTCGAGATTGTTCGCCTCGGCGTTGCCGAAATCGAAGCAGCACTTTTCGTTCAGATTGAGGGCGGACGTGACCATGTAGACGCCCTCGGCCTGACCGTTGACCGCCGTTTGTTTCGGACTGTCGTTGCGGTAGCCCATGCCAGGCGTGATGGCGACGCCGTAGACCTTGTGTCCAGCGACGGTCGCGGCCAGGGCGTCGGCTGCGGCGGGGATGTCGTAGCCGTCGGGGCCGGGTCCGCGAGCCGCGCCGCCGGGAGGCGCCGGCGTGAGATCGTTGTGGTTAGGTGACTGGTCGTAGATTTTGGTGATGGTGCAAGACGTGTGCGCGCAGAACGTATCCTGCGTGGCGGCATTGGCGTAGCCGTCGGGAAGGAGGCCGATGTTGGTATGGGCCTGGTCGGACTGTCGCGCAACCTGGTAGAGCGGGCCCTTGTAGGCGCTGTACAGGGCGCGCGTGGTGCTGAAGGCGGCGACGCAGGGAGTCGCGGATGCATAGAGGTCGCACGGACGAGGTCCCGCCGTCTGCGCTGAAGCGACACCCGCCAGGGTGATCGCGAGAGCGAAAAGAATGATTGTGGGCAACAGGATTCTTCCGGACAACGAGTTGGATTTGAGCTGCATAGGCTCCTGAATTCCTTTGCGCTATCGTCTTCGCTCTTCCGCCTGACAGTGTATCAGGGTGACGGACGTGCGGGATTTTATTCAAGGCGCCGTCATGCCGCGACACCCCAGCGACCCTGGAATGACGGAACTAGAATACCAACCAGCAAAGCAGGTAAACGGAATCGTTGGCCGAGGCATCCCTGCCCGAGCCGTCATAGTTTTTTCCCGATCCGTTGAATGTGAGATACCCGGTGTACTGGACCCCCAATTGAATGTTCTGCAAGGGCCAATAGGAGAAATTCAGAATATAGCCGTCTGACTTGGGATTGCCGCTGGCGCTGCCGGCTACCGGCGCCGCCGCGAACAGCGTAGAATCCGTTGTGCCGGTCGTCCAGAACGGGCCGGCGTCAAAAGAGAAGCGATTGCCCAGGTGGTAGATCGCGTCCAGATGCTCGTAATTGAGGTCATGCGGGGCAAAGGCGGAGCCGCCGGCAGCGAAGGTGCCCTCGAGATCCGAGCTTTCGTGGATGTAGTCGCCGTGTACGGTCAGCAGATCCTTGCGCGTGTTCCAGGGAATGGTGTGTTCCCATTGGAAATCCGCGGCCACGTCGGTCAGGTAATCGCGCGGGCCCACCACGCCGTCCGGTGTGGACGCGAGGTGCATCCCGTAGGTCCCGACCTCGAGATAGTCATCGCCACGGGTTTGCTGCCAGGCGACACGCCAGTAGGGAGCGACCCCCGTGATGTTGGTTCCGAACCCCACGCCAGGGTTGGGTTGTGCGCCGCCCAGGTGCTCGGAGCGGTAGACCAACCCGGAAGCATAGAGGTGATCGTCGAACAGCGCGTAAGCACCGGCTCCGGCCACGTCCTGCGCCAGCGCCCCGTTGAGTACCGGCGAAGCGATCGGCGTCGGGGTGGAATCCGGCGCGACCCAGGGGTAGCCCCACGCGGGCGTATCGTTCCACAGGTCTTCGACCGTGGGATTATTGTTAAAGTCGAAGCCGTACACAAGGTCCTTGCCCAGCAGCGTGCGGTGCCGGGCGACGCGGATGTCGGTGTTGTCCCAGCTGAAATGATCGTCCTGGCCGCTGTAGGTCACCTGAATAAAACCGCCCACGTGGTCGCCCATGGAGCCCGCAAGGAAGAGACTGGCGCTCTGTGGCAGCTCGAAACTGCCATTCTGGGTTCCGGGCTGCGGCTGCTGAGTGTCGGCATTCGAAATCGTGAATTGCGCCGACAGCGGCAATTCGCTTAACAGGCTGAGCGCGGCAGTCTCGTGACCTGGCTTCGACTCGATGGTCTTCAGGCCTTTCATCGTGTAACCGTTCAGCTTGAATTGCCGGCCGAGCGGCGTGAGTTCGGGCAGCGTGGTGTGACAGGCGTTGCAGGCCAGGCCAGTCTGCCGCGCGAAGCTGGGCACCGCGTCGGCGCGCGTCCCCCAGAGAAGCAATCCCACAAAGCTGCACAAGAAAATGGTCAGTGCGGAAGAACAGAATACCTTCAGTCTGAAACTCATAAGTCTCTCCTCAACTGGATCGCATGTGACGAGCCATCGCTGGCTCGTCTGAAATCCAGCCCATGATCGGCTCTTTCGCATGCAGACGTGTCAGGGAAACTTCCGCGGAGTGTAAACCTTGTGTCAATTAATTGTCGGTCACATTGGAGTTGCCAAGCCCCTTCGTGAAAATGGCTAGATATGCGATAGCGACGGGAGGTGATGTCTTCCGCTGAGATGAGGGCGGCCGATGGATAGCTTTACTAGTGGACTGTCGCAGAGTAACCATTAGCATGTACCATGCATCTGAGTATGCATGCCATTCATTGCTGACCCTCTGATGCTGACGATCCAAGACCGGCGCGACCTGACCGAGATTGCGCAGTCCCGCGCTTTGCCGGCCGGATATGTCTTTCGCGCCCGCCTAATCCTGATGCTGGCGGACGGTC